>CALXUL010000001.1 GCA_944391635.1 uncultured Clostridia bacterium
CGAGTATCTGATCTTTATTGTATTGACTTTCCAAATACCATGCGCGGCGCATCTCCTGAATTTTTCTGGTTATTGTGTGATCGTCGTCATTGGTAAGATTTTTTACCAGCTGTTGGGTTATTGTGGAACCGCCAAATGAGCTTGTGCTTTTAGGATTAAAAAAATTCAAAACGGCATAAGCGGTTCTTTTCAGATCAACGCCGTTATGCTTATAAAATCTTTCGTCCTCTATTGCAATTACTGCACGCTGCATATTTATGGGGATTTGATCGATATTTACCCAAATTCTGTTTTCAGTGCCGTGCAGCTGTTCTATTTCAACGTCGTTGCCGTCTTGTTTTCCATATATCACGGTCGTATAGTTGAGCGAATTGTCAAGATATGACAAATCAAACTCGCCGTCAACATATGCGAATACATACCATAGAAAAACAGAAGATGTAAACACGCCTGTAAGTATCATTGTCAGACATACCGCCCACACAGCCCTGCGTACGGGACTTCTTTTTTTGGAGGTATTTTTTGTGTTACTATTGGTATCTTCCATATGGTCTATTGTATTATTGCAAGTATTGTTTACATCTGAAATTATATCTGAATTATAAATCAGGTCGGTATCGATTATTTTTGTCTCCATATTATCTGCAGGCGGGTTATATTCCGATGCAGATTTTGTTTTTTTTGCTTTTCTGCTTTCATATTTTCGTATTAAGTTTGCAAGAAATTTTTTGAACATTTTATAACTCCAAAAATATAATGTCAGGCATTAATGCGCAGAAGATATGATACCTTTGTACAATGCCTTAAATCGCAATTAATTATAACGATATTATACCACAGACAGAGTTTTTTTCAATAGGAATGGAAAATTTAATAACTACGTCTGTTATAATAGCCCTCAATGCCCGACTCTACCACTCGCACGGCATAGGTGGAAAAACTGTCGCGGTTTTTATTTCGTATTACGGCTTTTGACAGACCCATTGTAAGAAAAGTGAAAATATATATAGATATATATTTAATATAAAATAAAATTGTCCTGAGTATTTTGCCGCGTATTGCAAACTCACCTACTCTTAGAGTTTCTATTATTTTGAGTTGCGGGAAGCGTATAAGTGCATATTTGCACATAATGTATCTCATTTTCAAAATAATAAAAATCATCAGAACAATACACCATTCTATTACGGTTAGGATGATAAAGAAGGTGTTATGGGTGATAAATTGAGCAACGCTCGGTAAAAAGTTTTGTTCATAGTCAAATATATTTTCACCGCTTATAGCTACGCTTATAACAAAAACGCCGCATTCCGCTAACAATGCAAATACAAGAGTAATTACACGGTAAAAGTTTATTATAGTATTTTTCAGGGTATTCATGATAACTGCTTTAAACATGAGTCTGGGATTTTTAAAAAGATAAAATACCTGAGAAAAATTGCCCGTACCGACTTTTGAGTTTATAAAATAGTTTGATATACCGAAGGAGAATGGTGTGAACAACACTGAAGAAACAAGAAGAACAATTAAGGTTGTCACATAAAAAGATAGAGAAGGTTTTATCTGACCGTTTAACGCCTTTACAAATTCACCTTTTGTGTTAAACATAAACAGGGCAACAATGATTATCAGAATTATCAAAACAAAAATAATGATAACCGATATGCCCTTAATCATAACTGTACTCATATCATTATTTGAACTGATCGATTTCTTCCCTGACATTAGTTCACCCCTGGTTATTGTGAAATATATTCATAAATATATTTTTTTCGGCAGCATAACGGTTATGCTGAAAGCTATAAAAAAACAGAGGTGTGTGAAAACACCCCTCTGTTAAATTTTTAAATATTAATACATGAAAAGCATTGTCGGAGGTACAAAAGCAGCGGAAAGAATCGTAAGAATGCTCTTTGACAGCGTAACTGTAGGATCATTATCATCTACTTTTCCGTAATAGAAATCGCTCCATGTATCAAATGTATTGGCGTCATATGAGCCGAGTGACGTGTTCTTTCTGTACATTGGTTGTGTAAGCGAACCGGGAGCGTCAGAGAACATCTGGAGTGATGCGTATAGATTTCTTGATTCCTTGGGAAGTCTTTCTGAAAGTTCAGCACCGTAAATACTGTATACGCTCTCTACGTTTTTAACAACAGAACGATAGAAGGAAATACCAATGTTTTCTTTCATGGTATTATATCTGGCCTGCTGTTCTTCGGTCATTGTAGCAACAATAGGAGCTTCGTAGTATGTTTTCCATGCAGTTGTGAGCTCTTCGGCAACACGTAATGCGACTGAAGGATTCTCACAGTTTTTAAGTACGGAAAATCCGCCTATCCATCCGGCTGACCACGGTCTTAGTTCCGCACCGGAGGAATCGTACGCGATACCGTCTTCGTTTGCTGATGTAAGTAAAATGCTTTCTGCATAAGCACCGTAGGGTATTGCCGTAAATTCAAGTTCAGTTCCTGCGGCGTCAGCTTTGCTCTTGATTTCTACATACTGATCAAGATCAACTTGCATAAATGAATATGAGTTTACAGGATCGTAGCCTGAGTATGTACCGATAAGCTTGTTGACGGTGTTTTCCCAGTCAGAAGCATCGGTCCATTGTGCTATGTAGTTTGAATTAT
>CALXUL010000002.1 GCA_944391635.1 uncultured Clostridia bacterium
TAATAAGCACTTTATTTTCATCTGTGTCAAGAACAGTCCACTCGATTTCTTTTCTTTCTGAAGCAACATTCGGGGCATAGAGACCGAACCGAACCGTTTGTCCCACTTTAACATTTGTCAGGTCGGCGACTTGAGCATTATATATTGCATTCATGGCTTTTTCAGAGCTGTCCTTGTAATCAAGTTGATTAAATACATCAAATGCCTCTTCGTATTGTTCTTCGTTTAACAAATTGGTGGCGTATGTATATCTGCTTTCATTAGCTTTTTCAGAGCTATCTTTGTAATCGCCGAGTTTAGCAAATATTTCATAGGCATCCATATAATCGCCCGCTGCATATAAATTCATTGCATTGTTATATTTATTATTCGGTATAATCACCGTATATAAAATCATTACAACAACGCAACACACTGTAACAACAGATGCTCCAATTATTGCTATTTTCCCTATTTTTTTAGCGGCAATTTTTTCTTTTTCTGCTTTCCGTTTTTTTTCTAATTTAATTTCTTCAATTCTTCGTTTACATATCGCAATTTGCTCCTGTGAATCTTTCCAGTCGACAATGCATTCAAATGATTGAATCGCTTTTTCATAATCTGCGGTATCCCCATCGGACATCATCGCACAAGCGGATGCATAAATTCCATCTTTGCTCATAATTTCCGCCTTTTCAAGGCATTTCTTAGCCAGTATATCAGCATCCTTATAACCGCTAATAGAGCGAAAAGTTTCTGCTATGGATTGATAAACCGCTTCCATATCGGCACTTCCCATGGCTTTCACAGCGTCTGAATATATACCCTCTAAACGGTTTTGTTCATTACGTTCTTTGATACGAACAATATAGCCTTTTAGTTCAGATACAAGTTTATCATTACCAAAGCGAACAATCTTTTGATAATTACTGTTGCCATAAAATGGACGTTCACAGTCGACAAGAGATTTTTGTTCGCGCACCTGTAACTCCGCCATCAGTTTGCCGAGGTATGCCTGTGCGTTTTCTGGATCAATATCCAATACTTTATCGCAATATTCTTTAGCACTGCTCCAATTGCCGTCCTCAAGAAATAAAAATGCTCGTTTGGTCAATGATTCTGTGTTGGTGTTTCCACTGTTCTGAATCACTTCTCTCACAACCGTTTTCGGTTCTTCCAGCGCAGCAATCTTCTTTATCCCTCTAATCAAATCTTGCATAAACCCGAGCTTGGACATATCCTGTGCCTGCAAATGGGCAAACTCCTCCGGCAAATCATATGGATCCATATCACGGTAAGCAGGAATCAGAATTTTTTTACCGCCCGACTGTTTTACAAGTGCTAAATAACGACTCCACTCATTTTTAACCCATACGGCATTGAAATATTCTGGCTTAGTGCCAAGCACTACCATAACTTTTGCACTATTCAAGGCGGCGAATATGTACGGTTCATATGCCACACCGAGCTTGTCTTCGAGGGTAATTTGGCTGAAAAACACTTTGAAGCCCTCATTTGTCAGTTGATAATATAGATCGTTTGCCAATACACTATCCTGTGTTCTTCTGCCATTATTGTCGGTTTCCTTATAGCAGATAAACACATCAAACGGCTCTTCTTTTTGCGAAATTGCAAGAATTCCCTTTTGTATTTCGTTGATGGACTTGGCTTCTTCCTCATAAATCTCTCGCTGATATCCGTCGGCATATTGCAGAGCGGATTTATAATTATCATCGTCATATACAGAAGTGTATTGCGCACGGTTGACTGTCGGCACACGCTTGTGTGTTGACGGGTCTTCCACATATTCGATACCGTATCGGCAGAGAACGAGTGACCAATACGCTTCCGCATCGGTATTATCCTCGTTCAATATCTGCTCATAGATTCCCATTGCCTTGTCAAATTCGTTATTTCTGCGAAAATGATTGGCACGGTCATATAATGCAGATTTTTTATCGTCGTCCAGTCTTGGCAGGGTTTGTTTTGTACCGCAACTATCGCATATGCCCACAGATGAACCTTGTTCAAATTCAATTGTGCCGCCGCACATTTTACATTTAAATACTGCCATCATTACATCTCCTTCTTATTTCAGCAATTTGCATTTTTGATTTCTGATGCGTATCAAGAGCAACAACTCATCTGTAATAGCCTTGGCTTTATCTGTATCTTCCGCCCTTACAGCAGTAGCAAATTCATTGAATTTGTCGGAAATCTGCGCTTCTGCATCGGACAAAAACGGATGTGACATCGGAACGGAAAAGCGGATTGCCTCGTAGATTTATTTAGCATGTTCTTTTAACTAGGCAGATGTAGCCGATGCGACAACAGCATCCGCATCGATCGTCAGCGATTTGATGGAAAAGGTTTGTTCCATAACCTTTTGATCGATTCGCTCAACCTCTGAAATAGCGGCCTGTGCTTTTATTAAGGAAATCGCGGTAAAGCCCAACACTAGTACACATACTACCGTCTCAAACCAAACATTTGAAAGTAGAGGAATTCCTGTATGAAATAACTTGAGAATGATTTCAGGCAACAGAGCAACAACGAGCATTATGATTAGCCCGATATAACTGATTGAAATCAATGAAATATTGTAAAACAGCTTTTGACTGTTTTCCTCTTTCAAAGCGTATAGCGTACAAAGTAATTGACCGATAAAAGTAATGTCAATGAAAATGCGAGAAACCAAAAAGATACTGCCGGTGATTCTACCGCCAATTGGCACAAATGCAATAAAATTAAATAATACAAAAGCGATTGCCCATACAAGTGAGTAAAATTTCATTCTTTGATTTAGTTTGTTCATATTTGTTAACCTCTCTTCATGCCGCATTTGGGACAGAATTTTCCGGGACGCTCAAACTTATATCCGCAGTTTGAGCATTTACTTTCATCCTTTGGTACGGGTGCTCC
>CALXUL010000003.1 GCA_944391635.1 uncultured Clostridia bacterium
TGGATAATGTGAACTACGCGGCAATTTCCGGGGGCAATGACGGCGGCGGAATTATCGGTACGTTATATAATGCGGGCATAGTTAAAAATAACAGAAATTATGCGCCGTCAATTTCGTCAAAAACATTTGGTGCAGGTATTGTGGGAAATTTCCAGACTACCGAAAATCCCGAACTGATAGCGAAGTGTGATGTTACTTTAACAAATAATATTACATCAACATCGATTGATAATATAGAAAGCAGCTTACCTACACTATTTATCTATACTAACAGGAATGCCGTAACTATGTCGGAAAATGCGGCGATTTCGCAGCCTCAGGAGGCGATTGCCGAGACGGGAGAGGATGGTTCGTTGGCGACGGGGTTTGTTGCAGGCATATCCTCTGATGATTCATACACTCTTGAAAATATGACATGGTTTGTAACAAGCGGCGGAGTGACAAAATCGATTTTGACGAGGGTGGCTCCGATTGAGATAGAAGGCGATGTTCAGGTCGGGCTAATTGTTTCAGGCATAGCTGACGAAAACGCTTCAGCACGGATAGAGATTGACCAATAATGGGGGGAATAGAATTATGAAACAGTATAAAAAACCCGGATTGGATATAGTTGTTTTTGACGCATGTGATATAATAACAGAGAGCGCAATAGCAACAAAAGCGGTTGAGAATATACAGCAGCAAATGGCAGATGCAGGTGTTAAAAATGTGACGGTTGCAGACTGGAATAAAATGGAATAATTTGTTAAGACAATAAAAAGAGGAAAAGCCTTTTTGCTTTTCCTCTTTTTATATAATAGTCTGACGGTGAAATTTGAGTTTTGCGGACAGAGTATTAATATTAGTTAAATGACGTATCAATATTTATAACTGTATTAAATCTTGGATCTTCTTTATTAAGAAGTTCTGCTAATTCCCTTTTAATAGGCTTTCCGGAATTTACTAAATCCTGCGGTGTTTCAAGGTCAAATATAAGATTTATTCTGTTCTCACCGTCGGTCATGCGAAAATCATGAATATTAAGCCGCTCGTCGTATCGGTGAAGAACGTCAAGAACCAACTGTCGTATCTGGTTTGTGCGCTCACAGTCTACTGCCACAGGATCCATATGTATTACAAGATGTATGCCGGTTTCGTCAAAAAATCGGCGTTCGCAGTCGTCAATTGCCTCATGAATTTTGACAATATCCGAATTGTCGGGAACTTCAGCATGTATTGACGCCATAGCCCTGCCCGGACCATAGTCATGGACGATAAGGTCGTGTACGCCTACAACGCCTTCGCAATCGGATACAAAATGTGTAATTTTTTCTACTGTTTCGCGTGCCGGAGGCTTTCCAAGCAAAAGCCCTACCGTGTCGGTGGCAACCCCTAAACCGGTTTTTATTACAAGAAGTGATACAGCAATACCTATTATGCCGTCAAGAACCGGTAAGTGCAGAAGATGCCCTAAGACCGATGCGGCAATAATTGCGCTTGTAGCAATTACATCGCTGATGCTGTCTTTTGCGGTGGCTATAAGCACACTGGAATTTATTTTTTTGCCAAGGTAGGTATTATAAGAATACATCCAGACCTTGATAAGTACCGACAGCCCCAGGATAATGAACATAACTGTGCTAAATTCGGTTGCTGCAGGATGTATTATTTTATCAAAGGATGAACGGAGAAGTTCAAACCCCAAAAGCATTGTGATAAAAGAAACAATAAGCGATGCAATATATTCCGATCTTCCATGCCCGAACGGGTGCTCGCTGTCGGGACGGCGGTTGCTGAGCTTAGCTCCTAAAAGCGCTACCACCGATGAGCCGCAGTCGGACAGATTGTTAAAGGAGTCGGAAATAATGGCAATACTGCCTGCCGCCGCACCGATTATTAGCTTTATAATAAAAAGCAAGGTGTTGCATATTATTCCCAGCATACCGCCGAGCACTCCGTATTTTTCACGTACGCTATTGTCCGAGATGTTGGAATAATCGGGTATGAATTTTTTAACCAGCAGCGAAATCATTTTCTCACCTCATATCAGGATATGGAATAACAATATTTGAGCCTATATCAAAAAGATAGTCCCGTGACTTGATAAGTGATGCAAGCTCAAAAGAGTCTTTTGGCGGATATTTTGATAAAAGAGCAGCAAGCCCTTCGTGACCTGGGTGATGGTAATCAGTGCCGCAGGTGACGAGAAGATTATTTTCAGCGGCATATTTTGCGGCAACGGCAATCCTGCCGTTATGTCCGGGATGGACGTTAAAGGTTTCAATCCCGTCGATTGAGTCTAACGGGGCAAGGGTCATGGAATTCCTGAATGGGTGCGCCTGGATTATAAGCCGCCTATCATTATGAAAACATCTATAAAATTCTGTGATGCCGCAATTTAGATATGAATAGATTTCTTCAAGGTCATTTTCGTCTATACCGAATACAAGATAGTCGTTTATGTTTTCGCTAAACCTAAGCTCGATACCAAAAATGACATTTAATCCAAGCTTTTGTCCCTGTTCTTTTACAATATTAAAGTCGTTAATATAATATTCAAGGAACTCAT
>CALXUL010000004.1 GCA_944391635.1 uncultured Clostridia bacterium
CTTTGGAAGCTGCTGATATGGTATTGAAGCAGGCTTATGCAAAGCTCAAAATACTGGGGAATATAGATAAAATACATAAAATGGCAAAGGAGAAAGGGCTTGATATAAGCGGTGCTGAGATAATTGACCCTGAAACATCAGAAAAAACAGCTGAATATGCTGACAAGTTTTACGAAATGCGCAAAAATAAGGGTATGACACCTGAAAAGGCGCTTGAAACCTTAAAAAATCCGTTGTATTATGGCGTAATGATGGTTAATGAGTCAGAAGCTGACGGAATGGTTGCTGGCGCTTGTAATTCATCTGCAAATGTTATTAGACCTTCACTTCAGATTTTAAAGACAAAACCCGGCACAAAACTTGTATCGGCATTTTTTGTAATGATAGTTCCCGATTGCGAGTATGGTGAAAAGGGCGCGTTTATATTTAGTGACAGCGGTCTTAACGAGAATCCTGATGCTGATGCTGTATCCGAAATAGCAATAGCTTCGGCAAAAAGTTTCAGGCAGTTAATTGGTGCTGAACCGAAAGTTGCTATGCTGTCATATTCGACTTATGGCAGTGCAAAAAGTGAGCTTGTTGATAAGATGCAGGAAGCAACAAGGCTTGCAAAAGAAAAAGCACCAGATTTACAGCTTGATGGTGAACTTCAGCTTGATGCTGCAATAGTTCCTTCGGTTGGAAAATCAAAGGCTCCCGGCTCTGCGGTTGCAGGTGAAGCAAATGTGCTGATATTCCCGGATCTTGATGCTGGAAATATAGGATATAAGCTTGTTCAGAGGCTTGCAAAGGCAGAGGCTTACGGACCTGTGCTCCAGGGCGTGAGAAAACCGGTTAATGATTTATCACGCGGATGCGTGGCTGAGGATATTGCGGGTGTTGTTGCAATAACCTGCATACAGGCACAGGATAATTAAAGAATTTGAAAGGAGATAATGATAAATATATGAAAGTATTGGTAATAAATGCCGGGAGTTCTTCATTAAAATATCAGCTTTTTGATATGGATAATGTTATGGTGCTTGCAAAAGGATTGTGTGAGAGAATAGGCATTGACGGTTCAAACCTCCAGCATAAGAATCTTGTAAAAAATATCAGTGAAAAGATAGAAAAGCCTATGAAGGACCATTCTGATGCGATAAAGATGGTTATAGACGCTCTTACCGATAAGGAATACGGAGTAATAAAAGATATGTCGGAAATAGGTGCGGTAGGTCACAGAGTAGTGCACGGCGGCGAATATTTTGCGGACTCCTATATTATTGACGGGAAAGTAAAGGAAGCACTTGAAAGATGTGTACCGCTTGCGCCATTGCATAATCCGCCGAATATAACTGGAATAGAGGCTTGTGAAAAGCTTATGCCGAATGTGCCTCAGGTAGCCGTTTTTGATACAGCGTTCCATCAGACGATGCCGCCTAAAGCATATATGTATGCAATTCCTTATGAATTGTATGAGAAATATAAAATAAGAAAGTATGGTTTCCATGGCACAAGCCATAAATATGTGGCAAATGAAGCGGCAAAAATGCTCGGCAAGCCGATTGAAGAATTGAAAATTATTACATGCCATCTTGGAAACGGTTCGTCGATAACTGCTGTTAAAAACGGAAAATGTGTTGATACATCAATGGGCTTTACGCCGCTTGACGGGGTGGTTATGGGTACAAGGGCAGGTTCACTTGACCCGGCGGTTGTTACGTTTTTGATGAAGAATGAACATCTGGACGTTGTAGGAGTAGATAATCTTCTTAACAAGAAATCAGGTGTATTCGGCGTATCAGGTATAAGTTCTGATTTCAGGGATCTTACAGCAGCGGCAAAAGATGGCAATCAGCATGCAAAACTTGCTTTGGATATGTTTACATATAGTGTGAAGAAACGTATCGGTTCTGCTGCTGCGGTGATGGGCGGTGTAGATGCAGTTGTATTTACTGCCGGTATTGGAGAAAATGATGCTGCTGCAAGAGCGGCAATTGTGGAAGATCTTGAATTCCTGGGTATCAGTATTGACGCAGAAAAGAATAAGGTACGCGGCGAAAAAACTGATATTTCTGCAGACGGCGCAAAAACAAGAACATTAGTTATTCCTACAAATGAGGAACTGATGATAGCTTTGGATACGGTTAGACTTGTAGAGAATAAATAACATTAACTATATACATAATTAAAAATTATTAAAAATTACCAAAAAAGTGCTTGTATATTTTACATATATGTAGGCACTTTTTTGTTTTGCCTCATAAATAAGGTGGTATATATAAATGTAAGAGGTAAATTAAAGGAGGATTGGCATGAACAACTATAAGATGGAGGATATCAGGAATATCGCTGTTATGGGGCATGGAAAATGCGGAAAAACAATGATGGTAGAGGCTATGCTTTTCAACAGCGGTGCAATTGACAGAATGGGCTCGGTAGCAGACGGGACAACCGTATGTGATTATGACCCTGAAGAAGTAAAAAGACAGCTTTCGATAATGACTTCACTTGCTCCGGTTGAGTGGAAAGGAACAAAGCTGAATATGATAGATACTCCGGGATATTTTGACTTTGTAGGCGAGGTAAAAGAGGGAATACGCGCTGCGGATTCCGCCTTAATCGCACTAAGCGGAAGAAGCGGCGTGTCGGTTGGCACCGAGCAGGCGTTTAAGTTTGCACGCACAAAGGGAGTGCCGATAATTTTCTTTGTAAATAAAATAGATGATACCAGAGCGGATTATCAGAAAACCCTCGAGGAAATGAAACAGAAGTTTGGAAAATCCATTACCCCGTTTGTGTATCCTATACGCGAGGGAGAAGAATTTAAAGGTTTTGTGGATATTGTAGACATGACTGCTCGCCGTTATGAGGGTAAAGACAGGGTAGATATCCCTGTGCCGGATGGCATGGCGGATATTGTAGCACCGCTAAGAGATATGATAATGGAAGCAGTTGCTGAAACTGATGACGCTCTGATGAATAAGTATTTTAACGGTGAGGAATTTACTTTTGACGAGATAAAAAAAGCAATCAGAAAAGGCGTAAAGGATGGAAGCATTTATCCTGTATATTGCGGCTCGGGTCAGAGTAATATAGGAATACGTTCTTTGATGGACGGTATGGCAAAATATCTGCCGGCGCCTAGTGAAATTGCAGAAATTGCACATGTCGCATCAAGCGGCGAACCGATTGAGGTAGTGCAGGAAGTGTCGGATAGTGCTGCGGCAATTGTATTTAAGACGATTGCAGACCCGTATGTAGGTAAAATGAGTGCATTCAGGGTATATTCCGGTGAGGTTTGCGCGGATACAACACTTTATAATCCGAATAAAGGAATAAGTGAGCGTATAGGAAAACTTTACATGCTAAGAGGCAAAAAGCAGATTGAAGTGAAAAAAGTCAGTGCCGGAGATATTGGAGTTGTAGCAAAACTGGATAAAACAAGGACGGGAGATACGCTTTGTGCCGAAAATAAGAATATGATTCTTACTGGCATTGAATTCCCGGCGCCGGTTTTGTCGATGGCGGTTGAGGCAGTGGCGAAAGGCGATGAAGAAAAGATAATTTCCGGACTAAATCGTCTTAATGAAGAAGACCCGACATTTACCATAACAAATAATGCCGAAACAAAACAGACATTGATAAATGGTCAGGGAGAACAGCATCTTGACATTATTTCAAGCAAACTTAAAACCAAATACGGAGTGTCAATGAAACTGACCGATCCGATAGTACCATATCGTGAAACAATCCGCTCTAAAGTAAAGGCAGAGGGCAAGCATAAGAAACAGTCCGGAGGACATGGTCAGTATGGACATGTATTTATTGAGTTTGAACCGTGTGTATCGGAAGAGATGATATTTGAAGAAAAGGTATTTGGCGGAAGTGTGCCGAAAAACTATTTCCCGGCGGTAGAAAAGGGCTTGAGGGATTCGTGCGCAACAGGAGTGCTTGCAGGCTATCCTGTGGTTAACCTTAAAGCGACGCTTGTCGATGGTTCATATCATCCGGTAGACTCATCAGAAATGGCGTTTAAGACCGCAGCATCAATTGCGTTTAAGGATGGTATAGCTAAGGCAAATCCTGTATTGCTTGAGCCGGTAGGACATCTTAAGGTGTATGTCCCGGAAAGCATTATGGGAGATGTAATAGGAGATATTAATAAACGCCGCGGCCAGATAATGGGAATGGGCGAGAGTGACAGGGAAGGATTAAACCTTGTAGAAGCTGAGGTTCCGGTAGCCGAAATGAACAAATATGCTACTGATTTAAGGTCAATAAGTCAGGGCAGAGGAGTGTTTGAATTTGAGTTTGAACGCTATCAGGAAGCACCGCAGAATGTTGCAGCGAAGGTTATAGAAGCGCGCAAAAACTCATAAAATGCCTATTTAATGCAATGTGTATTTTGTTTAGTTGTTTTTACTAAAAAAAAAAATAAAAATTTGGTTAATTGTAGGCTACACATCAGAGTAAAAATATGTTACTATTATATTGTAATTATTTATAGCTCAGAGAGGGGTTTAATTCAATGGCTGATTTGCAGTTAAAACACATGTACAAAAAGTATGCAGGAGGAGTAACGGCTGTCAGCGATTTTTCGCTTGACATTGCAGATAATGAATTTATAATTCTTGTAGGTCCTTCAGGATGCGGTAAGTCTACAACACTTAGAATGATAGCTGGTCTTGAAGAAATCAGTGAGGGTGAACTTTACATAGACGGAAAACTTGTAAACGATGTTGCACCTAAGGATAGAGATATCGCGATGGTATTCCAGAACTATGCATTGTACCCGCATATGACGGTGTTCGAGAATATGGCATTTGGTCTTAAGCTCAGAAAGACACCGAAGGATGAAATCAAAAGACGTGTAACAGAGGCAGCAAAGATTCTCGATATTGAGCATCTTCTCGACAGAAAGCCGAAGGCTTTGTCAGGCGGACAAAGACAGCGTGTTGCTATGGGTCGTGCTATTGTACGTAATCCTAAGGTGTTCCTGATGGACGAACCTCTGTCAAACCTTGACGCTAAACTTCGTGTTGCAATGAGAACGGAAATTAAGAAGCTCCATCAGCGTCTTAAGACTACATTTATATATGTAACACATGACCAGACAGAAGCTATGACAATGGGTACAAGAATTGTTGTTATGAAGGATGGTATCATTCAGCAGGTTGATACACCGTCAAATCTGTACACAGACCCTGTTAATATGTTTGTTGCAGGATTTATCGGCAGCCCACAGATGAACTTTGTTGATGCGGTTCTTACTCAGAAAGATGACGGTCTTTATCTTGTATTTGATAAAGAGCAAGTTAAGCTTCCGGAAGGTAAGGCATCTAAGCCTGAATTAAAGGCGTACATAGGTAAAGAAGTTGTGCTTGGTATCAGACCTGAAGATATTCATGATGATGAAGCATTTATTGCAAGCAAGAGCGATGCAACAGTTACGGCAGAAGTTGAAGTTACAGAAATGATGGGTTCAGAAACTTATCTGTATCTCAAGATTGCCGGCGTACAGTTTACTGCACGTGTTAATCAGCGTTCTACTGCTTCTGCAGGAGATACAATTAAGGTTGCATTTGAGATGAACAAGGCTCATTTGTTCGATAAGGAAACAGAACTTGCAATTCTTAACTAAAATATTATAAGATGTGAATATAGCGCCGCGCTTTATCAGTTGGAATTTTTGGGTGATATTCTATAAGTCGTTAGGATGTTGTTTGATTGTTTTGGTAAAGTGCGGGCTATTTTTATAGAAAACCCTATTCAGATTTGCAAATCTGAATAGGGTTGTTTTTTGAAAGATATAAAAATACCGCTTACAAAAATTGCAAACGGTATAGTATTTTTTTGTTTATTTATTCCGCCGGCGCTTCTGACGGCTGCTCGGAAGTTGCAGCGTGTTGAGACTGCTGTTCTACTACTTCAGGTGAGGAGGATGGGTTCACATTATTATCGCCGCTTGAGGTATTATTTTTGTTCTGGCAGGAAAAAAGGCTGATTATAATAATTAGGATAACAATAACAGCAAATATCAAAAGCTTAATACGTGCTTTTTTCTGTCGTTCTCTTTTGCGCATTTCTATTCTTCTTCTAAGGTCATCCATAAAATTAACCCCCGTTCCTTTTTTCTACATTATACTATATTATGACATAAAATTCAACAATATTTTGGCAAAATGCGGCAAGTGTAACCTAAATGAAATTTAATTTATATATCTTTATAATATTTATTATACAATGTAGCAATAAGACAGCAAAACAAATTATGGTGATTAGGGTTGACAATAATTTTTGTGGGGGGTATAATATAAAAGCAAATATTTTGCCGCCCTTTTGGGTGTAAATATTTTGTTCATTCCGTCCGGCGCCTGGAAGCACGGGGAGGGGGAGCGCCCTAATCGTGTGCTGGGATGGATTTTACAGTGAAATAGCGAAGGGAGCCCGTGTTTCGGGTTGAGAGGAAATGAATCTACATTTCGACCGCCTGTCTGATTAGGAGAGGATTACGCTTTTTTGCTGTATCTTCTTTTCGGACAGTAAAACTATTTATAGAGAAAGAGGTTTTACAAAATGAACAAAACAACAAAGAAATTAGCAGTGGCTGGAATTTTAGTGGCATTGGGAGTGGTTTTATCTCCGCTTGCAATACCTGTTGGAGCATCAAAATGCTTTCCGGTACAGCACATGGTAAATGTATTGGCAGCGGTATTTTTGGGCCCATTTTATGGGGTTATAATGGCGTTTCTTACATCATTGCTGCGACTGGCGTTTAGTTTGGGCACACTGCTTGCTTTCCCAGGAAGTATGTTTGGTGCGCTTTTGGCTGGACTTGTTTATAAATATATCAAAAAATTAATTCCTACATATTTAGGTGAATTGTTTGGCACCGGAGTTGTTGGCGGTCTTGCCGCATATCCTATGGCTGTGTGGGTTATGGGTAAGGAGGCTGCTGTGGTAGGATATATCCTGCCGTTTCTTATCAGTTCTTTGGGCGGTACAATTATTGCTGCAATTATAATTGCGGCTCTTAAAAAAACAAAGGTTTTTGACAAATTAATGTAAAGGAAAACTGATGAAAAATACAATTGTTTCTAAAATTAGAAGTCAAAAGCCGCTGGTGCATTGTATCACAAATTATGTTACGGCAAATGATTGTGCAAATGCACTTTTGGCTATTGGAGCAAGGCCAATAATGGCTGAGCATCCTAAGGAAAGCGCTGAAATTACATTCCAGGCATCGGCGCTTGCTTTGAACATTGGATGTATTACCGATGACAGGCTTTTGGCAATGCGAAATTCTCTTGAATGTGCAAATAAGAATAATATTCCTGTTGTTTTTGATGCTGTTGGCGCAGCGTCAAGCACATTCAGAAGAAAAATATCAGTTGAATTTTCTGATAAGGTATCTATAATCAAGGGCAATGCGTGTGAAATAATGTCTTTGTTTTCTGAGCCTTCATTCGGAAGCGGAGTTGATAGCGGCGGTTATTTTGATAAAGAGCTTGTTATGAATTTTGCAAAGCGGAAAAACGCTGTGGTGATGATTAGCGGTGAAAAAGACTATATTACTGACGGAAAACAGCAGATAGAAATTCCGGGAGGCAGCAAAATAATGAAGAGCATTACTGGTATGGGATGTATTTTAAATGTTATATGTGGTGCTTGCCTTGCGGTGGAAAGTGATGTATTTGCTGCGGCAAAATATGCATCGGAAATAGTATCTGCAGCCGGGAGAACTTGTTCTGCAGATAAAAGCGGTACTTTCAGAACAGAGTTTATAGATAAATTATATGAGCTCACTGATATGAAATTGGAGGAAATTAATGGATTTTGATGTGAGTCTGTATCTTGTAACCGATAGCAAGGGTATGGACGAGGATGAGTTTTGTGCGCGTGTAGACGCTGCTCTTTGCGGCGGGGTTACTCTTGTTCAGCTGCGTGAAAAAAATATAACATCGCGCGAGTATTACAAACGCGCGAAAAAACTGCTTGATATATGTCGGCTTCACAAAGTACCGCTATTAATAGACGATAGGGCAGATATTGCTCTTGCAGTGGGCGCTGATGGAGTGCATGTCGGCAAGGATGATATTCCTGTGTGCGAACTTCGCAGAATGCTTGGCAAAGATAAAATAATAGGCTCAACAGCCAAAAATATCACCTGGGCTTTAAACGAAGAAAAACAAGGGGCGGATTATCTTGGAGTCGGAGCAGTTTTTCCAACATCAACTAAGCCGGAAGCTCAGGGAATAGATATGTCAGAATTTAGAAATATATGTAATCAGGTTTCAATTCCGGTTGTTGCAATAGGTGGATTGAATTATGGAAATATTGATATTTTGAAAAATAGCGGTGCTGAGGGTGTTGCTGTGGTTTCTGCAATTATGTCAGCAAATGACCCAATGCTCGCTGCAAAGCAGCTTAAAGAAAAAATCAATAAGATAAAAAAGGGGGAATAAGAGTGAAAACAGCGCTTACTATTGCCGGGTCTGATTCGTCCGGGGGTGCAGGGATACAGGCTGATTTAAAAACATTTGCAGCATGCGGTGTATATGGGATGAGCGTTATTACTGCTGTTACGGCACAGAATACGCAGGGCGTAAAAAAAATCGCAGACCTTTCGGAAGATATAATAGAGGCTCAGATAGATGCTGTTTTTGAAGATATTTTCCCTGATGCGGTTAAAATAGGAATGATATCAAATGGCGGAATTGCGCAGAAGATTGCCGAAAAATTAAGATATTATAAACCAAATAATATTGTAATAGACCCGGTTATGGTTGCAACAAGTAGTGCAAGCCTTATGAAAAGTGATGGGTTAAGCGCTCTGATAAAAGAACTGTTGCCGCTTGCTGACGTAGTTACGCCGAATATTGCAGAAGCAGAAACGCTTGCGCAGATAAATATTTTTGGGCCTGAGGATATGGAGCGCGCGGCAAAGCGGATAAGCAATATGACAAATGCGGCTGTTTTGGTAAAAGGCGGGCACTTGGAAAATAATTGTGATGATTTATTATACAAAAATGGCGAGTGTACGTGGCTATGCTGTGAAAAAATTGATAATCCAAACACACACGGTACCGGCTGTACACTATCATCAGCAATTGCGTCAAACTTGGCACGTGGAAAAGATACTGTGGCGGCGGTATCTGCTGCAAAAGATTATGTTTTCGGAGCAATACAGTCGGGGTTAGAACTTGGTAAAGGCGGACATGGACCTTTGAATCATATATACAGATTTTTTTAATGATTGTGCTTTATAAAAGGCATCGGAAAGATAAAGTTCCGGTGTCTTTTTTCTTACTTATATCATATAAATCAAAATGTTTCAAAACTGATAATAAAATAGAAATAAAATTGTTGCATTTTCACAAAAAATATATTATAATATAATTGTATATGACTATAATAAGCAGGCGGTAAAGAGGTGGTTTTGTGACTCCGCCGGATGTAAGTGATAATAAGTTAAATGAGCTGCGGATTTTTTTGAACGGACTTTATAACGGCAGGAGTTTGCCGAATAAAGAGATACGAAAAAAAGATATCGAGTTTGGTTTTTGTGCCGGAGCATATGCTGCTTGCGGAAAAAGCGCTGATGATTTTTATAGATGTTTTGGAGAAATAATGCCGCGGATAGATATTGGTGGTGTGGCTGTTGCCTTAACAGAAAAGGGCTGTGCGGAAAAAATATCTGAAAATATCTGCCGACAATCAGGGATTTTTACTGTGTGGAAGGAAAGGGCGGATTTGGATAGTTTTGAGTCAGGGCTTTTGTACATATGCAAAATGAAAGGGCTATCATTTTATTCGGGATTGAGTATTTCGCTTGAGCAGCTGTGTAAAAAGCAGCAAACGGTGCATTTTGAGGAAAAAAAGATAGAACGGTTAATGGGTACAGGAAGTTATGAACAGGTGCTGTACTTGTTATCCAAATTTTTTGATGAAATAAAAAACAGTATTCCGCCTGCAGACAATGTGCGAGAGGAAACTGCAAAACTAATTAACTGTATTTTGAAATTTGCTAATTATGATATTGGCAGCAACATCATAGGTAAACTTATAACAGAAAATATAACTATTAATTTTATTGATAAGCTGTCGCAATATATTATTGCTGAGATACGCGGGAATAAAGGACAGGGCGGAGGGTATAGCCCGATGATAGCAGATACTATTGAAATAATTTCAAAAAATTTATCCAACGAAGATTTATCCCTAAGATGGATTGCTCAGGAGATTTTATTTACAAATGCGGATTATCTGGGTAAACTTTTCAAAAAAGAAGTAGGAGATAATTTTACCGGATATGTAAAGCGTCAGAGAATGGAATTGGCAAAGAAACTAATACTTGAGGGAAAACGTGACCGGATATATGAAGTTGCGGAAAAGGTGGGATTTGGTACAAACTCACAGTATTTCAGTCAGGTATTTAAAAAATATACAGGGGTGTCACCGCTTGAATATAAGATGGTGGCGCAAAATTTATAAAAGATTGATATTATACGGAATCTAAGGGAGAGAGCGTATAAATCATATAAAATACAAAATGGAGGTTGTATCAATGAAAAAGAGAGCGGCAAAATTCATCTGCTTGCTACTGGCTGTATGCGTGTGGATGCCTACGGCAGTATTTGCAGATGATGCTGAAACATTACAAAATGAAATCATCCAGTCTGAGCCGGAAGACGGGCAGACAGCAGAAGATGATATTTTGCAAGACCTTGATGACCTATTTGACCAGGCGACATCCACGCCTGAGCCTACGCCGGTTCCGTCTGCAACGCCAGACCCTTCGGCAGCATTTGAAAATGATGCTTATTATAATGAGGCAATGGGGCTGCTTCAGGCACTTTCGGTATTTACAGGGTATGAAGATAATACGATGCGCCCGGGCGCAACAATAACAAGAGCAGAGATGGCAACGGTTATATTGAATATGATGAATGTAAAGGATTATATGTCATATGCTGGGGTATTCTCTGATGTATCGGCAAGCGACTGGCATGCAAACATCATACAGACAGCAGTGGATATGCAGATAGTAAGCGGTATGGGAGATGGAACTTTTGCTCCTGATTCGCCGGTTACATATGTACAGGCAGTTAAGATGATAGTCTGTGCATTGGGGTATGGCGAATATGCGCTTTACCGCGGCGGCTGGCCTAACGGATATCTCACTACTGCAAGCAGAATAAACTTAAATAAAAATGCAAGCGGCGCATCTGACGAACCGGTGCAAAGAGGCGTTGTTGCAAAGCTTGTATATAATGCAATGATGACGGATTATCCGCAGTTTAATGGATTTTCTACCGACGAAAATGGACAGCAGGCACCGGTATATAAAACGGTAAGCGGCGAAACGCTTGGCTTTATCAAGTATGACCTTAGAAAGATTGAGGGCATAATTGAGGTTACATCAGCTGCGTCAATGGTGTACGCTGAATTATTGCCGCAGGGCAAGGTTCAGATTGACGGACAGGTTTATAATGACACTTCAGGTGCGCTGGATTCGCTTATAGGACATCGCGCGGCACTTTATTATACAACTGATGAAGTTGGAACAAATACTGTTATTTACGCAGCAGAGGCATCGAAGAATTCTACTTTTGTCATCAATGCTGAAAATTTTGGGAAATTTAATCTTTCATCAAATATAGTTACCGGCATTACATATTATCCGGAAGGGAAAGGGAAATCATCAAGGACTCTTTCAAAGTTTGATGCGCCGGTTATCATCTATAATTCGCAGTATTTGTCAGAATCGGATACTGTTGGAACCAGCTATGAGGAGTTCATTACGCCACAAAACGGAAAAGTTACCCTTGTTGATAATGATAACGATGGAAGCTATGAAGTCATAAATATAGAAAAATATGAAACAATGACGGTGGCGGCGGCAACTGACAAGAGGATTACGGGACGAATAAACGGGGTAGACAATGTTATAATTGACGTTGATACCAGCGGCAGTGATGAAAGAATTGTAAAGGTTATAAAAGCGGGAGCTGAAGTAAGACCGAGGAATTTGAATGAAAATGATGTTGCTTCGATTAAGAGAAGCGCCACATCAGTAGGTACAGAAGTTATAGAAATACAAGTATCTGGTGAAACGGTATCTGGCGCTGTTTCAGGTATTGAAACCGATGAATCAAATAATTATGTGGCGTTAATAAATGGTGAACGATATATAGTTGATGCCAATGCAATTGATGATATAAGTCTTAACTCCCAAGCAACTTTCGGGTTAGATATTTTTGGGCGCATAGGGTATGCAAGTTCATCTTTGGGTACTTCGGCGAATGAAAAATATGGATGGATAATGAAGGTATATGAAGACGAAAATAACCCGGGCAGCACAATGATGAGAATTTACACTGAAGATGGAGTTAAGGAATTAGCACTTGCATCAAAGGTAAATTACTGGGGTCCATCGGCTGCATCTGCAAGTTCGGTAGATGGTGCAAACCTTGATTTCTTCAGTAATATTGAGTATGCAGATGCTGGGGATTATGAGATTAGACTTTGTAAGTTTGCTACTAATTCAAGCGGCGAAATCCGTAAGCTTTATATAGCAAACAGTGATACAGATCTTGCAGATAGCGGTGCTGTTACATTTGATAACAATCCTATTGTGAACGCAACTTCAAGCGGAAATCTTGCAGGCGGATACCTGATGAATTCAGGCAATACAATAGAAATTATGTTCCCAAGTAATATAGATAATTACGGTGATTCGTCACTATATAGCTATTCGGTTGCTAATTCTTCAAATTATCTTAGCAATGACGGAAACGGGATAACATTTATTGCTGCGGAAATTGATGACCGTACTCCGATGATGGTATTGAGAGTAAATGAATATTCTTCTTCATCGCCCAATAAGGATGTTGGGGAAACGGGATACACTTCAGCAGACCATGCAACCTTTATGCTCACAAAGATAACCGCAACTATAAATTCTGATAATGATCCGATATTTATTCTTACTGGATATTCAAACGGCAGCGAGGTAAAACTTACTACCGGAACGGTAACGGCGGTATACACTCTTTCAGACAGTGGCGCAGTATTTGCTGATAGATGCTACACTCTTGGCAACAACGGCAATTCTATCTGGAACGCTATTGATAATGATCCAGAGGAAATATATGATGCTATTTCACCGGGGGATGTATTTACTTATTCTTTAAACGGCAGCGAAGTAGTGTGTCTGACTAAATTGGTTGATGTAAATTATCTGATAGAGAACAGGAAGAACTTGTTTAATTCGGATAACCGTGCAAGTGAAACTCGTGATCAGGTTATGTTCGGACCTGTAACAGAAACATATTTCGGTACTGAAGCGATCCTCGAATCAGATAGCTGGAGTACATCATTTGAGTCCTCTAAACTAATGGATGCATGCATTATCAAAGTTGATGACAGCGGAAAGGCAACATCTGCTGATCCTACATTCTCAAGGGATGACGCGTATGATATATACGAGCTTATGAAGTATGAGGATTATGGTGATTCTCTTGGAGAAGGCGACTTTGTGTTTGTAAGAAAGTTTAAGGGCGGAATGCGTGAGATATACGTATGGCGCTTTACTACAGATGTGTAAATAAAAATATATACAGCAAATTTATTAAGTGCTAATCAGGCACAAATGAAAGGATTTGATAAAATGAAAGGTATAAAAAGAACCCTTTCGTTAGCGATTGCAGTTGCAATAGCAGCAAGCTTTGTACCTGCGGCATTTGCTGAAGGGGAAGTTATATTGCCGGTTTGTGATTTTGAAAGTGCGCAAGCTGGCTGGAGCCTGACTATTAAGGATGCAGATGCTATCGATTCAAAGTTAAAGCAGATTGATGGATGCGATGGATTATCAGTAGCGTTTAAAGAAACGGATACAGGTGCTGATTCGCCAGTTACTGCAGGAACTATTGTTGAAGAGGATGGGAATAAGTATCTTGAACTTTCAACAGGAGGCAGGGCAACAAAAACAGAGCGTATGCCTAGGCTTGTAATAGATAATATGCCTCAAAGCGATGCCGAAACAGGAAAAGTTGTAGTAATGAGTTTTGATGCTATGCTGAAATCAAACTCAAACAAAACCCCTAAGCTGTGCGTTGCTGACGGAATTGTTATTGGCAGCGGCGAATATGGCGTAGTAGCTGATAAGTGGCAGAAATATACATTCACACTTTCGGCGGCTGATGACGCTGTAACGGTTGATGTTGACGGTACAGCCTCAACGATAAATGAAGTAGGAATAACTTCTTTTGGTGATATTTACAATGGCATTACGGGTACAACAGCAGCAGTAATACGAAGCGGGAGTATCCTCATTGATAATATTGAAGTAAAGACTGAAATATACGACAACTCGCCGGAAGGCAGATTGGATAGATATATTGATAGTATTGCTCCTGAAAGTGTGATTACGGAAGATATGGTTTTTGCAGGCAGCAACAGCACATATGAAATTAATTGGGAAGTGTCTGATAAAAACGTAATTTCAGAAGATGGCAAGGTAACACCTCAAATAGATGATACAAATGTCAAAATCACCATTACAGGACAGGAGTATATGAACCCAACTAATATAATCAGTAAAGAATATCAAGTTACTGTAAAAGGTGTTGGTGATCTTAGCGCAGAACAGAGTAAGATAGAGCAGGGAATGATAAAGCTTGCTGAAGATTACGGTGTAAGCGCGCCTGAGGGTGAAGAAAGCAGTGAGGGTGATGGCACTGAATATGTACCTGCCTGGTTTGAAGATGATTTGGAACTGCCGGTTTATGAATCGGGTAATGGTTGGGTAACAACCAGCTGGAGTTCTGATAATGCTGTGGTTAAGATTGTAGGTAATACAGCAAAAATTCAGCCACCGGTAGAGGAAAATACGAAGATTACCCTTACTGCAAAGGTATATTGCCAAAGAAACGCAGATATAGTAAATGAAAAGGATTATATTATAAATATAGTAGCCGGTTCAGGCGGTTATGATTATGATATACTTGAAGTATTTACCGATATAGATTTCTCGGATGATGCTGGTAAAAAAGTTGCACTTGGCTCAACTGTACCCGAACCTGTAAGCGTTGGTGATGGTCAGGCAGAATTAAAATGTGAAAGTTCAAGAGCCGATGGCGGCGGAAATCCGGAATCATCAGCATCGGTTAATACAAAAGGACAACTCTACATTACAAACGGACAGTTTGGCTCTGGAAGCAGAAACTGCAAGATAGTATTTACGAATGCACCAAAATTCAGCATACTTGACAGAACAGTCATGATGAGATTTACTGGAAGTTTTGGGGCAGGTACAGCGGGTGAGCCGACGCTTGTTATTAGTTCAAATCTGAACTTTACACCATCGGATCTTGGTGTAGGAATGGGCGAGGAGTTTATTTTAACACTTTTTGCCGACAATGATTACAGACGTTTGGTAGTTCTTGTTACAGATACTGAAGGTAACATTAAAAAGATATTTGACCGTTCGCTTTCAATAACAGCATTTGAATCAATAGAGAATTTGAGTGCCGCAAATAATGGAAATATTACTATTGATGATATTTATATCGCATTAGTTGACAATGTAATTGCCAACTATACTATAAATGTAGGAGTAGCAGGGGCGACGGTTGAGGTTGTAGGAACCGGTATTTCAGTAAAAACAGGATCTGACGGAACGGCATCATTCTATCTGCCCAAAGGTCTTTATACAGTTAATGCGTCCTGCCCGATGTATTATCCTAATTCTATGGAATTAAGCGCATCAGGCAACAATGTTGAATTTGACCTTAAGCTCCAGAAGAAAATTGCTTCTGAAATTATTGATTCATTTACTGAAAATCTGGTTTTAGTCCATAAAGACCAGACTCCTATTGATATGGAAAATGGTACCTATGTATTTAGCAGCGATATTGCGGCAAAACAAACAGATGATTCAGAATTGTTTAAGGTAAGTTTTGCATTAAAAGATGCGGTAGCAAATGCCCCTGAGGGAGAAACAGGCGAAGCTGGACCGGAGGATACACTTCCAGATGATTTGTCAAAAATGCTTGACAGTGATGGGTCTGTAGTGCCGCTTTATAGCTATGACACAACAGCAACAGTAGTCGCAACTGTAACGGCTGAGGGTGTTGAGCCAAAACAGAAAGAATTCCCTGTAAAAATACTTAATATAAAAACCTATATGCAGACGGCAGCGGATGAACTTGTATCAAAGGGAATTTTGTCTGATGGAGCAGATGCTTCGTCTACTGCTGCAAAATCATCCTTAACCTTGCCAAAACTCGGTGGTGGATATGGGAACATTAGCGTGAACTGGAAATCGCAAAACGAATATTTTGCAGATGACGGACAGATTAAACAGTTCCCGACAGAAGAAACAACAGTGGTTATGACTGCGCAAATAGTATATGCGAAAAGCGACAGGGTATATACA
>CALXUL010000005.1 GCA_944391635.1 uncultured Clostridia bacterium
TCGCCTATTACGCCAATCATAAAGCACTGAAGGTACAGCTCGGTTGGGATAAACTATTTGGAATACCTCTTGAAACATACATTCCGGCAGAAAAGCTGGCGATAGAATTTACGAACGGCTCAGAACAGATGGAGGTTCTCAAAAGCCACTTATGCAAGCAGCGAAATATAAAACTTGTAAAACTCCCTTTTAAGACAACCGAAACGGAAGCGGAGTATGCCGAAAGAGTAAAAGCAGTTTTCAAAAGCGTACATATAGTGCCAAAAAAACGGTTATTTTCGACGAGGACGATGATTTTATTTATGTCAGCAATTTGTCAGACTTAAAACCATATAATGTATATGGAGATAAATGCTCTAAAGTTATTTTAGACACTAATTACGGAAGAGTTATTGGTTTTTTTGCAATTCAGTAGTAAAATAGGATAGACAATAAAAAGGAGATGAACATATGAACACAAAAAAAATAGCATCAATTGTTGCAATGGTATTAGGTATTGGGATGATTGCCGGATGTACTCAGACAGCTACTACAGGTAATGACAAAGACGATCAGGGAAGAACAGTAATTTCTGTAGGACACTGGCCGGCGAAAGAAGGAGCGGCGTTGACAAAGAGCAACCAGCAAAAGGAAGAGTATGAAGCGGAAAATCCGCAGTACGCAATAACCCCTGATACTTGGTCATTTGATATACAAACATTTTATTCTAAAGCTGCTGCAGGACAGCTCCCGACAGTATATTACGCATACTTCACAGAAATAGAAAAGATTATAGACAATGGATATTGTGCGGATATTACTGAGGGGCTAAAGCGCGCGGGATATGATGGTGTGTATAATGAAGCTGTTTTAGACATAATTTCAAAAAACGGAAAAATATATGCTTATCCAACTGATTCATATTCGTTAGGATTGGTGTATAATGTTGATTTGTTTGAAAAAGCCGGACTTATGAACGAGGATGGCACACCGCAGCAGCCAAAGGATTGGGATGAGGTTGTTGAATTTGGGTTAAAAATCAAACAAGCTACAGGAAAAGCAGGGTTTGTTATTCCCACAATTGCAAACCAAGGCGGGTGGATGTTTACGCCGATGGCATGGAGTTTTGGTGTTAATTTTATGAGTGAGAAGGACGGCAAATATACAGCAACTTTTGATTCTCAGGAAATGGTAGATGCCCTGCAATATATAAGTGATTTAAAATGGAAGCACAATATTTTCTTGGATAACGCACTTATAGACTCTGATGAATATTATAAGCAATTTGCATTGGGGAATATAGGTATGATTATAGCGCCGCCTAACAGTACAGATACTTTGAAAAAGTATGAAATGCCTATTGAGAATATAGGTATGATGCCAATGCCAGAAGGCCCGGCAAAACATATTACGCTTACGGGCGGGTATACTGCATTAGTAGCTAATGGTGCAACTGAGGATCAAATTGACGCAGCAATAAAATGGTTGGAGAAAGTCGGATATGGATTTGCACTAACGGAAGAATCAAAGCTAACAATAGAAGATAATTATAAAAAAGATGTCAGCGATAATGTACCTGTGGGTATTGCACAATTATCTGTGTATAAAGATGATACACAAATCAGGGCATTTTCTAACCAGATGAGAGAGAAATATGCTAATATTAATCTCAATCATGTAAAACTGTATAATGAATCGCTGACTGATACAAGCATAGAGTTAAAACCCGAGGAGCCTGTTTGTGCGCAGGAACTATATGCAGTGCTCGATGGGCTTATTCAAGAAGTTTTGACAAACCAAAATGCAAATATTAAAGCATTAGTATCAACAGCAAACAGTGAATTTCAAAGTAATTATTTGAATAATTTGGACTGATTTTTTAAGGAGCAGGAGTTATGATAATTAAAACTAAAAACAATACTGTATCAAAAAGACGACAGTGCTTTTGGAGTACATTTAATGCATGGATTTTACTGATTCCTGCTGTTATTATACTGTATCTTATGATATGGCGTCCGTCGGTTATGGGTATGGTGTGGTCCTTATTTAAAATGAAGGGCTACACACCTGCCGAGTTTGCTGGATTTACAAACTATACTCGAGTATTGTCCAGTTCCGATTTTGCGAAGGTTATGTGGAACACCGTACAATATGTATTTTGGAGTTTTGTCATCGGATTTGCACCGCCAATAATAATAGCGTTTATTTTGAATGAGTTAATGCATCTTAGGAGTACATTGCGGAGTATAATCTATATACCTGCAATTCTGCCTGGTATTACAATATTGCTTTTATGGTACTTTATCTATTCGCCGGGTGAAACAGGAATGTTAAATATGATTCTTGTAAAAATGGGATTAGAACCATACCAGTGGCTAAATGATACAAGGTTTACTATTTTATATATTGTAATCGAAATGACTTGGGCAGGTTTTGCGAATACAATGTTCCTTTATTATACAACCATTCAGTCAATAGACACGACGCTTTATGAGGCGGCGATTATTGACGGAGCAGGTACGCTTCAAAGATTTTTCAATGTATCGCTGCCACAGATTTCAGGATTGATTATTTTAAATATTGTCAAACAAGTAATAGATGTATTTCAGGTAACTCAAGAGCCGATGGTAATGACTGGTGGAGGCCCTAATGGAGCGTCCAATTCTGTTGGATATCAGATTTACCAGTATGGTTTTGTTATGGGCAGGACGGGTGAAGCGCTTTCGCTTGGAACAATAGTATTTTTTGTGTTGATCATTGCTACATGTTTCTATTTTTACCTTAATAAAAAGGTAGAAGAAAATTTGTAGGAGGGGAGAATGTATGAAAAATAATAGATTTTCAAATAAACCTGCGGGAATAATAAGTATTGTAGAGTTAAAATCCTTTAAGGGAAGATTAATATATTCTCTCTTTTTTGCATTAATGTGCATAATTGCATTCTGTACATTATTTCCGGTAGTATGGATAGTATTGACCGCATTTAAATCTACTCAGGAAATTTATTCTTCGACAGCTTTTTTGCCAAAGGATTTTTCTTTTGGCTATGCAATTGACAGAATCAAAACCTCATGGATTACTTTAGCTCTTGGGCAAAGTATGATAAATACGCTAATTGTATCTTTTGGTAATGTTGTTGCGAAAATAATAGTTTGCGGTTTGGCAGGATATGTATTGTCAAAACTGAAAGTAAAAGGTACAAAAGTAATTTTTGTGCTTGTTGTGTGGACCATGATGATGCCTGGCACAATAAGAACAGTACCGCAGTATATGTCATATATATCCTTCCCTTTTGTCGCAGATGATGGTATTAATATTGGAACAAACTTTAATATTCTTGATACATACTGGCCGATTTGGCTCGGAACGGCGGCGGATAGTTTCTCGATTATTTTATTTAAGAACAATTTTGATGCCATTCCTACTGCGCTCGTTGAAGCATCAAGAATAGATGGATGTTCAAATATCAAAATATTTTACAAGATTATGCTCCCAATAGCCATGCCTGTTGTAGTATACATCTCAATCGGTGTATTGAGGGTTACTTGGGCGGATTACTTTACGCCATATATAGTTTTAAAAGATGTCGCAAAAATGACAACGCCTGCAAGAATATTTTTGATAAAAAATGATAGA
>CALXUL010000006.1 GCA_944391635.1 uncultured Clostridia bacterium
CACTGATAAATTTTCATTTCCGGACCTACGACAATAACCGAACGTCCTGAATAGTCAACACGTTTTCCAAGTAGGTTCTGACGGAATCTTCCCTGCTTACCCTTTAATAGGTCAGACAGAGATTTGAGCGCACGGTTACCGGGACCGGTTACTGTTCTGCCGCGTCTGCCGTTATTAAGAAGCGCGTCAACCGCTTCTTGAAGCATACGCTTTTCGTTCCTGATAATGATTTCCGGCGCGCCAAGTTCAAGAAGTCTGCGCAAACGATTGTTTCTGTTTATTACTCTTCTGTATAAATCGTTTAAGTCACTTGTCGCAAAACGTCCGCCGTCAAGCTGTACCATAGGTCTTAAATCAGGCGGAATTACCGGAATTACTGACAAAATCATCCATTCGGGGCGGTTATTTGAAAGGCGGAATGCCTCTACGATTTCCAGTCTTTTTATTATTTTCCCCTTTTTCTGACCTTGAGCGCTTTCAAGCTCCTCTTTTAGTTCTGTTGACAGCTCGTCAAGATCGATACGCTCAAGCAGATCGCGGATTGCTTCTGCACCCATTGCTGCTGTGAATTTATTTCCGTATTTTTCGTATAAATCATGATATTCCTGTTCTGAAAGGATTTGGTTTTGTTTTAGTTCGGTGTTGCCGGGATCGGTAACTATATATGCTGCAAAGTACAAAACCTTCTCCAACTGACGCGGGGAAATATCAAGTATCAGTCCCATTGATGAGGGCACGCCCTTAAAATACCAGATATGTGATACAGGTGTGGCAAGCTCTATATGTCCCATTCTCTCACGGCGAACTTTAGATCTTGTTACCTCAACTCCACATCGGTCGCATACTACGCCTTTATAACGTATCTTTTTATATTTTCCGCAATGACATTCCCAGTCCTTGGTCGGTCCGAAAATTCTTTCGCAGTAAAGACCGTCGCGTTCGGGCTTTAAGGTACGGTAGTTTATCGTTTCGGGCTTTTTCACCTCGCCGTGCGACCACGACCTGATTGTTTCGGGAGATGCAAGACCGATTTTTATCGCATCAAAGCTATTAAATTCCAACATTTTCGTCGCCTCCTATTAAAAATCGTCCGTTGTGAGGATATCGCGCGAATTATCCGGAGCATCTTCCTCTTCGTCGTCGGCATAATAGTCATCGCCATAGCTGTAATCTTCGTCGTCCTCGTCATCATCTACGTCATCTATCGTCATATCGTTGTCAGAATACGTTTCATCACCCTGCATTGTATCAATCAGATCTTGAGCGGGGATGTCATCATCTTCTTCAAGACAGGCGTCAAGATCTATTTCCTCATGGTTTTTGTTGAGGATTCTGATATCAAGGGCAAGAGCCTGAAGTTCCTTAACAAGCACCCTGAAGGATTCAGGTATACCCGACCTTGGGATATTTTCACCCTTTACAATTGCCTCATAAGTCTTAACACGTCCTACAATATCATCCGACTTAACGGTTAATATCTCCTGAAGCGTATATGCCGCGCCGTAAGCCTCGAGTGCCCAAACTTCCATCTCTCCGAAACGCTGACCGCCGAACTGTGCTTTACCGCCGAGCGGCTGCTGGGTTACGAGTGAATATGGACCTGTGGAACGAGCATGGATTTTATCGTCAACCAAGTGGTCAAGTTTTAGATAATACATGATTCCGACAGTAACCGGATTATCAAATTTCTCGCCGGTTCTGCCGTCGTAAACGGTTGATTTAAAGGACTGGTCCAGTCCTGCAAGTTCAAATGCCTGCGACAAGTCCTCATCGTGTGCACCGTCAAATACCGGTGTTGCAATCTTGAGAAACTTTCCGTTTGGCAAGTTTTCTTTCGCGTCAAGGATTACCTTTTTATATGATTCATCTACTGTCATAGCCTCAAGCTCGCGCCGGCTCTTTAAGCTGAGCGCGCGGTAAGCATACCCAAGATGCATCTCAAGCACCTGCCCGATATTCATACGCGACGGCACGCCCAAGGGGTTTCGTACAATCTGAAGAGGGGATCCGTCTTCAAGAAACGGCATATCCTCGCGGGGCAGAACTCTTGAAACGACACCCTTGTTTCCGTGACGTCCAGCCATCTTGTCGCCGACAGAAATCTTTCGTTTCTGGGCAATATAGCAGCGTACTACTTCATTTACGCCCGGTGCGACGTCATCGCCGTTTTCGCGTGTAAAGGTTTTAACATCTACAATTATTCCGTTTTCTCCGTGCGGAACTCTTAAAGAGGTATCACGCACTTCACGGGCTTTTTCACCAAATATTGCGCGCAGCAGACGTTCTTCTGCCGTAAGTTCGGTTTCGCCTTTCGGTGTAACTTTTCCTACAAGGATATCTCCTGCACGCACTTCTGCGCCTATGCGGATTATACCCTGCTCATTTAAGTCTTTTAGCGCATCTTCCGATACGTTCGGGATGTCACGAGTTATCTCCTCAGGTCCAAGCTTGGTATCACGCGCTTCACACTCATATTCTTCTATGTGTATTGAGGTAAATACGTCGTTCATTACAAGCTCTTCGCTGATTAAAACCGCATCCTCGTAGTTATAGCCTTCCCAGGTCATAAAGCCTATCAGTATATTTTTACCAAGCGCAAGCTCGCCGTTTGACATTGCAGGACCGTCGGCAATTATATCGCCTTTTTCTACATGCTCACCAACAGTGACAATCGGTCGCTGGTTTATGCAGGTAGACTGGTTTGAACGTGCAAATTTAATAAGCTTCTGCACGTGTTTTGCGCCGGTAGCATCGCCTTTTATAACGATTTCATCTGCCGATACTTTAATAACTGTTCCTGATTCCTTTGCAAGAACAGCAGAACCTGAATCTCGCGCAACTTTATACTCCATACCGGTTCCCACAATCGGAGAGTCGGTTGTAAGAAGAGGTACTGCCTGACACTGCATGTTAGAACCCATAAGCGCACGGTTTGCGTCATCGTTTTCAAGGAAAGGAATACATGCCGTAACAACCGATACAAGCTGTCTCGGAGATACATCCATATAATCTATCCTGCTGCCGTCTACCTCAATAATTTCATCACGGTAACGTGCGGCAACATGCTTGTCTAAGAAATGCCCCTCATCATCGAGCGGCTCGTTTGCCTGTGCGATAATGAATTCGTCTTCGGTATCAGCCGTCATATATACGATTTCATCAGTAACTACGCCCTTTTCCTTGTCTACTTTACGGTACGGAGCCTCAATAAACCCGTACTCATTAACACGGGCAAAGGTTGCAAGCGAGGTGATAAGTCCTATGTTAGGACCTTCAGGCGTTTCTATAGGACACATTCTTCCATAATGAGAGTAGTGAACGTCACGCACTTCAAAGCCTGCGCGCTCACGAGAAAGTCCCCCTGGACCTAATGCCGAAATACGTCTTTTATGACGCAGTTCTGCAAGCGGGTTCGGCTGGTCCATGAACTGTGAAAGCTGGGACGAACCGAAAAATTCATTTATTGTAGCAATTATCGGTCTTATATTAATAAGAGTTTGAGGTGTGATGATTTCAAGGTCCTGTATGGTCATACGCTCTCTTACGACACGTTCCATTCTTGCAAGACCGATTCTGAACTGATTCTGTAAAAGCTCGCCTACGCTGCGAAGACGTCTGTTGCCCAGATGGTCAATATCATCTATTGTGCCTACGCCGTTTGCAAGGTTTATCATATAGTTAATGGAAGCCATCATATCGTCAATAGTAATATGTTTCGGAGAAAGCTCATCGGCTCTTGCGGCAATTGCCTCATAGAGGTCCTCTCCGTCCTCAAGATTATCGAGGATGTCCATCAGAACCTTTTTGCGGACTTTTTTAAGCTTTAGGTCGGATACGTCAATATCCACATACTCTGATATGAGTACCATATCATTTGAAAGTATGCGCACGCGTCTGCCCTCAACTAAAACATCAAGGGAATTAACACCGACATCTTCCATTTTGCGAACTGTTGCATAGGTAAGCTCGTCGCCGGCGTTTGCAAGAACTTCGCCGGTTATCGGATCTACCACATCATCAGCAGCGATTTTTCCTACGATTCTCGAGGTGAGAGCAAGCTTTTTATCAAATTTATAACGTCCAACCCTCGCAAGGTCATACCTTTTCGGGTCAAAGAACATATTATTTACAAGTGACTGAGCATTCTCGACGTTCAAAGGCTCGCCGGGACGAAGACGCTTGTATATTTCAAGCATAGCATCTGCCGCATTATCGGTCGGATCCTTTTCAAAAGTAGCCGTAAAACGCGGATCCTCGCCGAACAAATCAAGTATCTGTGCATTTGTTTCCACGCCCATTGCACGAATCAAGATCGTTACTGGGATTTTTCTTGTCCGGTCAATTCTTACCGAAAATACATCATTTGAGTCGGTTTCATATTCAAGCCATGCTCCGCGGTACGGAATAACGGTTGAATTATAAAGCGGTTTTCCGGTCTTATCACGCTCAAAACCGTAGTAAATACCAGGTGAACGCACTAACTGGCTTACGATTACACGTTCTGCGCCGTTTATAATAAATGTGCCCTGCTCTGTCATAAGCGGGAAATCTCCAAGGAATATCTCCTGCTCCTTGATTTCTCCGGTTTCGGTATTTATAAGCCGTACGCTTACCCGAAGCGGAGCGGCATATTTTGCATCACGCTCTTTACATTCCTCCACCGAATATTTGGAATTATAATCAAGACGGTAATCGAAAAATTCCAGCACAAGATGTCCCGAATGGTCTGTTATCGGAGAAATATCGTGGAATACTTCCTTAAGACCCTCTTCAAGAAACCACTTGTACGAATCCTTCTGCACCTCGATAAGATTCGGCATCTCTAAAACTTCGTTGATTTTAGAATAACTGAGCCTGGTGTTTTTGCCCATATGCACCTGATGCACCATTCTTTTATCACCTCGTCTGAATTTTTGGTAGAATATTCCGGCGTTTTTAATTTTATATATTGCTCTTGATTTTTATAATTATATATGTTATAATCTAAACGAAAATCAATAGCAGCGGCTATTACGCCCATATTAATACCATAGTACAATAAACTATACTATCATATAATTTCCAATATGTCAACAGGCATATTGTATTTTTTTTCTGATATTTAAAAAATTAACGGATAAGAGGGATAAAAAATGCCGTTTATCAATAATACGGATAGTTTTGTGGCGGTCAAAGACAGTTTTATACTTGAAAAAATGCCGGACGCAAACGGTACATATGTAAAAATCTACTTATATATATTGGCATGTAAAGGACGCAGTCTGGAATATTCCGAAATTGCCCAGGCGCTGTCGGTGCTTGAGAGCGATGTGGTAAATGCCGTAAAGTATTGGCAGGCAGAGGGTGAACTTTTTCTGGATGATGATTCTATATGCTTTAGCGCGCAGAAGAAAAATATTGCTCCCGGTGCAAAAAAGCATAAAGAAGATTTGCAAGTTTCACAGCCTGAGGAGATTCCGGAAGTAAAGAAAAGCGATTATACAGGAAAACAGGTGAGTGAGGCGGTTCTTGCAAGCGAAGAACTCCGTGAGATGATGAAAGTTTCGGAGGACCTTTTAGGAAAGCCGCTTAATCCATCTGATATGGAGTCACTTTACTGGATGTATGATGCGCTCGGGTTTCCGCCTGAGTCGGTGCTGCTTTTGCTTGAGTATTGCGTGTCAAAAAATAAGCCCCGTATTTCATATGCGGAAAAAGTTGCGCTTTCCTGGAAAGAACGTGACTTGGTAACTCCTGAAAAAATCAGCGTTTTTCTTAGGGAGTCGGAACGCCGCGGTGAAGAAATAAAAAGGATTACCGATAAGATGGGGATAAGCTCAAGACCGCTTTCATCAGGAGAAGAACAGTATTTTTCAAAGTGGACAGATGAGCTTAAAATGAGCAGTGAAATGATTTTGCTTGCGTATGAATATTGCATTATGCAGACGGGGAAAATTTCTTTTCCGTATATGGACAAGATTCTTGAGGGATGGAATAATGCAGGAATAAAAACGACTGCTGCTGCTCAGGAAGAACACGAGAATTTCCGCACAAAGCGGAAAACCGCTAACACAGTGCAGGATGATGGGTACTCGCATAATGACCTTGAACAGCTTTTGCGAGGGAAATAATTTATTCTGATTGACTTTGCAGATTAATAGTGCTATAATACATACAATAATTTTCGCTTGCGGAAGATGGCTTAAGGAGATGAGAAAATGGCAAAGCTGACCGAAAAAGACTATGAGATATTGGAGTTTATACAGCAGCAGCTTGCAACACGCGGATTCCCGCCGAGTGTGAGGGAAATCTGCGGATATACCGGCCTTACTTCTACCGCAACGGTTCATTCGAGACTTAAAAAACTTGAGGAGCATGGGTTGATTTCGCGCGAAGGGGCTAAAAACCGGTCAATAAGGGTGGTTGCCGGTGCAGGCGGCGACTCATACATACGTGTTCCGGTTTATGGCAGAATTACTGCCGGACAGCCTATTACTGCTGTTGAGGATATAGGCGAAAGCTTTCCTATTCCGTCATCTTTTGCGAGAAACAGAGAGCTGTTTATGTTAAAAGTGGCGGGCGAATCGATGATAAACGCGGCTATATTGGATGGCGATTTAATTATAGTTCAAAAACAGGAAACTGCGGATAACGGTGATATTGTAGTCGCACTGATAAACGGAGAGGACGCAACGGTTAAGACATTTTACCGTGAGGACGGACATATCAGGCTTCAGCCTGAAAATGACGCCATGTCACCTATTATTGTTACAAATGTAGCTGTTTTAGGTAAGGTCGTCGGCGTGTTGCGTATGTTCTAAAAACCAGAAAGGATAAAAGAAAATGAGTAGAAGACTATTTACATCAGAATCGGTGACAGAAGGTCATCCCGATAAGATTTGTGATATTATTTCAGATGCCGTTTTAGACGAGCTTTTGGCACAGGACCCTAATTCCAGGGTTGCGTGTGAAACTACCTGTACAACCGGAATAATTTCAATTATGGGCGAGATTACGACAACAGGCTAGGCGGACACCCCTAAAATTGCGCGCAACGTTGTGCTTGATATTGGATATGGCCGCGCAAAATATGGCTTTGACGGCAACACCTGCGCGGTTGTGACATCAATAGATGAGCAGTCGCCGGATATAGCCCTGGGAGTTGACGCCGAGGGCGCAGGTGACCAGGGGATGATGTTCGGTTATGCATGCGATGAAACACCGGAACTTATGCCGCTTCCTATTTCGCTTGCACATAAGCTGGCAAAAAGGCTTACCCAAGTGCGAAAAACCGGAGTGCTGCCGTATTTGCGTCCGGATGGCAAAACGCAGGTAACGGTAGCGTATGAAAATGATGTTCCGGTATCGGTGGATACGGTAGTTGTTTCAACTCAGCATGCGCCTGAAATCGAGCTGGCACAGATTGAAAAAGATATTATAGAAAATGTGATAAAACCTATTATTCCAGAGAAATTGCTCGGAGAACAGACAAAATATTATATTAACCCTACCGGACGTTTTGTAATAGGAGGTCCGCAAGGGGACAGCGGTCTTACCGGACGGAAAATAATAGTTGATACCTATGGCGGATATGCGCGTCACGGCGGCGGTGCATTTTCGGGTAAGGATCCGACAAAGGTTGACCGGTCTGCCACATATGCAGCACGGTGGGTGGCAAAGAACATAGTTGCAGCAGGACTTGCGAAAAGATGTGAAATTCAGATAGCATATGCTATCGGAGTGGCTGAGCCGGTTTCTGTTATGGTGGATACTTTCTCCACTTCCCAGGTTCCGGATGATGTAATTGCAGAAGCGGTAAGAAAGGTATTTGATTTAAGACCTTTGTCAATAATCAGTGCACTTGACCTAAGAAAGCCGATTTACCGGAATCTTGCGGCATACGGACATATCGGAAGAGAGGATCTTGGCGTTTTGTGGGAGAAAACCAATAGAACCGAAGAACTTAAAAAGGCTGTATCTGAGCTTATGAGAAAATAGAATATCAGGAATTGGGCAAATGCGGACTTGTTGATGAATATTGTACGCAAGTACGAAAAGAAAGCATTTGTAAACTTATAAAACCGGCGATTCAGATTTTTGGGATAGCCGGTTTTTTGCATGCTGGTATAATATTGAAAAAAATCAAAAAAAGTTTGTTAAAAATATAATTATTGTTGATTAAATGGAAAAAGTATGCTATAATGTAATCAGGAAACAGGAAAGAGGCGAATTGCCAATGGTTTACGGTATAGAACATACTGCAATAGCTGCAAAAGATTCATATGAACTGGCACAGTGGTATGTAAAGACATTTGGTGCTAAAATCGTATATGACAATGGCAAAGGCACGTATTTTACAGCGTTTGAGAACGGCGATATGTTTGAAATTATCAGTGCGTCTGACCCAAAGCCTGAAGATGAAGAGAAAACAGCGGGTATAAGACATATAGCGCTGGCAGTCAGCTCGGAGGATTTTGACGAGCTTGTGGCTGTGCTAAAGGCAGATGAGAGGGTAGTAGAGGTGCATGATGTGTCGGAAAACGATAAGGGCTTAAAAACTTATTGGTTTCGTGATATAGAAGGTAATTTTATGCATTTGATATATCGCCCGACGCCGCTTGTATAATAAATTCTAAACAGAAAGAGGCGAGTCCAATGGACATTTTAAATAAATTCAGTCTGGAAGGAAAAACAGCACTGATAACAGGAGCATCATACGGCATAGGCTATGCAATAGCAAGCGCATACGCTGCTGCCGGAGCAAAAATAGTTTTTTGCGATATAAAACAGGAATTTGTGGATAAAGGTCTTGCCTCGTATGAGAAAGACGGCATTGACGCAAAAGGTTATGTCTGCGACGTTACCAATGAGGCCATGGTAACCGAGATGGTCGCAAAAATAGAAAAGGAAGTAGGCGTTATTGATATACTTGTAAATAACGCGGGTATTATAAAAAGGATTCCTATGTGCGATATGACAGCTGAGGAGTTCAGACAAGTAATAGATGTGGATTTGAACGCACCGTTTATAGTATCAAAAGCCGTAATTCCGTCTATGATTAAAAAAGGTCATGGTAAGATTATAAATATTTGTTCTATGATGAGTGAACTTGGACGTGAAACAGTATCGGCATATGCCGCTGCTAAAGGCGGACTTAAGATGCTTACAAGAAATATATGTTCAGAGTATGGTGAGCATAATATACAATGTAACGGAATTGGACCGGGATATATTGCAACACCTCAGACCGCACCGCTGCGTGAACGTCAGGCAGATGGTTCGCGGCATCCCTTTGACCAGTTTATCGTGTCTAAGACGCCGGCTGCTCGTTGGGGTGAAACAAGCGACCTTATGGGTCCGGCAGTATTCCTTGCTTCAGATGCATCTGATTTCGTGAATGGTCATATCCTCTATGTTGACGGCGGAATTTTGGCTTATATTGGAAAACAGCCGTAATCGCTCGGGAGTGTAGGAAACTTAATTTAATATTGTTGGCACGTGATTTACAGCGGACAATGCACAAGTGTACGGTAGAGTTATTTTGGAGGTGCGCAAAAATGCATAAAAATTGCGATTTCTGCGTGAACTATATTTATGACGATGACTATGAGTGCATGGTATGCGCGGTGGACTTTGATGAAGATGAATACGCCGGGATTATTTCCGGACGGTTTAGAAGTTGTCCTTATTTTCGTGCCGGTGATGAGTATTCGATTGTGAAAAAACAAATTTGAAGAAATTAGAGATTTTAATGCCCGCGTAATATGTTGGAAGCGTTAATGCTATGAGTTTACGAGGTGGGTATCTTATAAAAAAAAGAGCTCTGCAAAGAATTTTGCAGGGCTCTTTTTTATTATTAGTAGTTGGAAAACATAACCATAAGTTTATTGATATTATGTCAGCATGCCGATAAGCTATCGACACGCTGGCAGACTCCAAAAAAGGAAGTTAGATTTTTCGCATTTGGCTTTGTCGGCATTCGTGGGTACGTTAAAAGACAAATGTGAAAAAAGCAAGCAATGGAGCCGATTTTGCCTGAAAATCAGCTCCAATTTTATTTTAATAAGTTATCAACAATGATTTTTCATTTTTCTCAATACTTGCTTGCGGTAAAACGACTTTTTCGACAGTCTGACATAACCACCAGCTTATTGGTGGTTATGTTTTTTTAATTAGTAAATACATTCTTTGCATTAAAATCGTTATCCCCTAAATCTGCCTTATATAGTTAGTATAAAATCACG
>CALXUL010000007.1 GCA_944391635.1 uncultured Clostridia bacterium
ATAAAACAGAATCCACTTCTTGATGGTGTGACTTTTTCAGGAGGAGAGCCATTTTTGCAGGCAGAAGTGCTCTGCTATATTGCAGATGAAGCAAAAAAGGCCGGCCTTAACATTATGGTGTATACAGGCTACACTGATGAGGAGATTTTAGAAGGTGCAAATGAAGATAATAAATGGCTTGAATTATTAAAGAAGACGGATATACTTGTGGACGGTCGTTTTGTTTTATCACAAAAAAGCATTGAACTTAACTTTAAGGGTTCATCAAATCAACGCTTAATTAATGTTCCAGAAAGTTTAAAGGTTGGAAAGGTTATTTTGTCAGATTATAATTAATTTTGTATAGTAAAAGCATAGAAAAAAATTAAAATATTATAGAGTTTTAGGGTTGAAATTATCGACAATATTTGATAAAATTATTAAAATATAATACACATTGGCTAAGATACTGAAAGGAGAACTGCTATGTCAGACAAATTTGCAAAAGAAGGCTTGACTTTTGATGATGTTCTGCTTATACCGCAAGCATCAGATGTTACACCAAATGAGATTGAACTGTCTACTAAGCTGACTGCCGGGATTACACTTCATATTCCGCTTATGAGCGCTGCAATGGATACTGTTACCGAATCACCGATGGCTATCTCAATTGCTCGTGAGGGCGGAATAGGAATAATACATAAGAATATGACAATTGCTGAACAGGCAATAGAGGTAGATAAAGTAAAGCGTTCAGAAAACGGAGTTATAACTAATCCTTTTAGTTTGACACAGGAGCATACTCTTAAAGACGCTGATAATTTGATGAGTAAATATAAGATTTCCGGCGTACCTATCTGCGATGAGGAAAATCATCTTATTGGCATAATTACTAACCGTGACCTAAGATTTGAAGATGACTTTGACAAGAAGATAAAATATGCAATGACATCTGAAAATCTTATTACTGTTCCAGAGGGTACTACACTTGAACAGGCTCAGCAGATACTCAGAAAACACAAAATAGAAAAGCTTCCTATTGTTGACTCTGAGAATCATTTAAAGGGACTTATTACTATAAAAGATATAGAAAAAGCAGTAAGGTATCCGAATGCTGCAAAAGATGCAAATGGCAGACTTTTGTGCGGAGCAGCTATCGGTGTTACAGCAGATGTGCTTGAAAGAGTTCAGGCTGTTGTAGATGCCGGCGTTGATGTTCTTGTACTTGACTCAGCGCATGGTCATTCTAAAAATATACTAAATAAAGTAAAAGAAATTAAGACATCATTCCCCAACGTGCCTTTGATTGTAGGTAATATTGCAACGGCAGAAGCATGTGAAGAATTAATAAAGAGCGGTGCGGATGCTGTAAAAGTAGGAATTGGCCCTGGCTCAATATGTACTACAAGAGTAGTTGCAGGAATCGGCATGCCGCAGATTACCGCAATAGCAGATGTTAGTGAAGTAGCAAAAAAATATGGTATACCAGTAATTGCAGACGGTGGAGTTAAATATTCTGGTGATATAACCAAAGCAATAGCAGCTGGAGCTGATGTTGTAATGATAGGAAGCCTATTTGCCGGATGTGAAGAAAGCCCGGGCGAATTTGAAATCTATCAGGGCAGACGTTTTAAAGTATACAGAGGAATGGGTTCGCTTGCAGCGATGGAGCGCGGCTCTAAGGACAGATATTTCCAGACCGGCTCAAAGAAACTTGTTCCAGAGGGTGTTGAAGGCAGAGTGCCTTATAAAGGCTCTTTATCAGACTCCATATTCCAACTGCTCGGTGGCTTGCGTTCTGGTATGGGATATTGCGGTACTAAAACAATCCCAGAGTTAAAAGAACGTGGAAAATTTGTGCGTATTACTGGTGCTGGTCTTAAAGAGAGCCATCCTCACGATATTTACATCACTAAGGAAGCACCAAATTACAGCTATAATACACAGGCATAATTTGTTCCCATGCAATAGGACAAGATCCTATTGTATGGGATTTTTTTAATGAAAATGTCAGTAAATATAATTTTGTTGCAATTTTATTAGTAAAACTGAAATCCTATTGTAAATTTGCATAAATTATGATAGAATTTATTTGGAGATTTGTTTGTTTTAATGAATAAATTCTTGAAAGGGAGAGAAAAAATGTTAAAGAGAGTAATTGGTGCGTGCATTGTCATTTCAATGATGATGAGCTATTTTATTCAGATACCTGTTATGGCATCATCGGGATATGTAATGGAGTATTTAGACCGCGGTACTGTTGCCGTGAAAACTGATGATGGTATATTCTTATCCTGGCGTCTTTTGGGCATTGAAACACCCGGAACATCGTTTGATATTTATAGGGACGGAGAATTGATCACAACAACATCATCAACTAATTATTTGGATACTGAAGGATTTATTTTTAATACATATCAAGTGGTTGCAGATGGTGAATCAATAGAGGATACGCCCAAAGCTGAGGTTTTAAATAATAATTATATTGATATTCCAATTACAAAACCTGAAAATGGTGTTATTGATAAAACGTCTGAAGTATATACATATTCTGCAAATGATGCTTCGGCAGCGGACGTTGATGGTGACGGCGAATATGAAATAATACTCAAGTGGGATCCGTCAAATTCAAAAGATAATTCATACGGCGGATATACGGGAAATGTATATATTGATTGTTATAAGTTGGACGGTACATTCTTGTGGCGAATAGACTTGGGT
>CALXUL010000008.1 GCA_944391635.1 uncultured Clostridia bacterium
GTTTTCCCGCTCCTGTGATTACCTTTATGCGGATAGAGCGAATATACAAACCTATGCTCACATTTATCTGCTTCAGGATTCGGATATGTCGCGCTTTTTAACAATGTTATTCCCATATTGCTGCCTAAAATATCATATCCGTATTTACAGTCATTAAGAAGACTCACACCGTAATCCTCTTCCGAAACATCTGCAAATTTATGAGCGCATACCTCAAATTTTGCTGCATCCCAGCTTGTATTACGGTGTGTCGGGCGCTCAACCGTACCAAACTGTATGTCATATGTTGCCTTTTCGGCATGCACATCTACCGGGAAGAAAGCTTTCAGGAGTACATGGTTTTCTTTCCAGTCGATATATGTATCAAAATCAATACGGGCAATTTCATCATACAGACATATCTTCTGAGAAATAACCGAATCAAGAAAGCGTCTTTTAATTTTAAGACCCGCGCAAACGCCATCATCAAACGGCTCTATGCTCATTATTTCATTTACTTCCCACATCTTGTCCTTGTAATAATCGGTAATCTCCCAAGCGTCATATTCCTTCGGATAGTCCTCAAACGCGCAGATAAGGTTTGCTCTTTCTCCCTTTTTTATTACCTCACGGCGGTTTTGCTTGTCAAATATGCTTATAATATCCGCGCCCTTAAACTTTATTCTGAAGAATTTATTTTCAATTAAATTATCGCTAACCTTTACAGAATTAGACGCATCTGTTTCCTTTATAACCTTAAACCCCTTAGGCGGGATATTTTTTGCAAATATTTTTTTACCGTCCGTCTCAACAACCGCACTGTTTTCAAAGGACAAGGGGTTATATACCAGCACTCCTTCTTCACAAACATTTTTTGCGATATCCTCCAATGCCGTCTGTATTATTTTTCTGCCGGATTTAGTTATCTCTTCATATTGCATATGGCTTTCATCGTATACCTCTTTTATTGAGGAGCCGGGGATAATGTCGTGGAATTGGTTTAAAAGGATAATTTCCCAACCGTCATTTATCTGCTTTTGGGGATATGGTCTGTTATTTAAAACGGCGTCCATAACTGAAACAAGCTCTGCCGTCTGGTATAAAAATTCACTTTTACGATTATATTTTTTGTTCTTTGCCATACTGGTGTAGGTTCCGCGGTGAAGTTCAAGATACAGCTCGCCTACCCATTTAGGGAGCTTTTTGCTGTTCTTAACCCTTTTTTCAACCCTGTCAAGAAAAGCTCCGGCAGTATCAAACCGAGCGCTAACGCAGCCGGGAATCCCTTTTTCAAGCCGTTTTCCCACCTCAATCATTTCTGCTGTAGGGCCGCCGCCTCCGTCTCCGTAGCCATAGGTTATAATAACCTCATCATTTATGTCCTTGTTCTGGTAGCGCTCCCAGGCGCCTTCAAGCTGAGAGGGGTTTAGCATACCCACATAGGTTGTAAAGTTTACCGGTTTTCTGCCTTTTACCTTATCCTGAGCGGTGAGAAAATAAGACAGTATCTCGCTGCCATCAATTCCCTGCCACATAAAGGTATCATTCGGCATTTTATTTGTTTCGTTCCAAGAAATTTTTGAAGTCAAAAATCTTGTCACACCACTTTTTAAAAGAATCTGCGGCAAAGCTGCGGAATATCCAAAAACATCGGGCAGCCATAATATTTTGCAGTCCTTGTCAAACTCTTCTTTAAAAAATCTCTTTCCAAACATCACCTGCCGCACAAGGCTTTCGCCGCTTGTTAAGTTGCAGTCAGCTTCTACCCACATTGCTCCTTCAACTTCCCAGCGCCCGCATTTTATCATTTCCTTTATCTGTTCATAAAGCCGCGGATCCTGCTCTTTTACATATTTATAAAGCTGTGCCTGCGATGACATAAACTTGTATTCGGGATATTGCTTCATCAAGCTTATTACAGTTGAAAAAGAGCGCAGCGCTTTCTCTCGAGTCTGAGAAAGCGTCCATAACCAAGCCACATCTATATGCGTATGTCCTATACATACCGCCTGTGCCTCACATTTCTTTTCAGAACAGAACCTATCGTAAAATTGTGTTTCTATATACTGGAGTGCAGTCTTTACCGAGCTGTCAAAAATACCGCTCTCTTTTGTTCTGAAATCAATGAGGTTTGCCGTATTTTCAAGATACGACATAATATCTATGTATACTTTTTCGTCCTTGTCATACATCTGACATACATCATACGGGACCTTTATATCATAATACAGCTTCCTTGTATCATCATTATACTTTTTAAGCGACGGCATAAACTCTAAAAATCCGCCAACCATTCCTGCATATGCATAAAGATGAAGGTCATATTCCTTTTTATCTTTAATAAGAACCTCCGTGTGGTTAACGTCCAGCCCCTGAACAAGTTCACCATCGAGATACACCATAAACTGAGGGTTTATTGCGTCCCAGCCGCCCTCTCTGCCGGTAATAAGAGATAAATACAAATTATCCTCATCAGTTTTTAACTTTTTATAGAACCAGCAGTGCGAATCCTTTTTTTCACCCCATCTTTGAGTTTTTTCAAAAGCTTTCCAGTTTTTATCCGGCATAGGCGGTACACTTTCTGTCTTATATCCGCATTCGGTCATAACAAATCCCTCAAGCGGTATTTCGCACTCCGTCATACGCTCCTTTAGCTGAATAAGAGTCTGATTGATTTTCTCGCTTATAAATTCCGACATAAATTAAACCTCCTTTTATATAGTAAAATTCTTTTTTTCATCTTCATTTTACTATCAAAAAGAGGCTGGTTCAATATATTAATCAAACAGTTTTTTATAATTTTCGGACATTATGTATCTGTGTTTTTCCTAAATTCCGACGGTGTATATCCCTCCAATTTCTCAAAAAAAGCACAGAAATACGCAGAGCTTGAAAATCCAAGCCGCTCTGCAATCTCGCCCACGGAATATTCGGAATATTTAAGATAGTGCTTTGCCTTTTGATGCAAAAGCGACAGAATATATTCCTTAGAGCCCATTCCTGTCCGGGCTTTGATAATTCTGCCTATCTGCTTTTCACTTAAGTAAGTATATTTTGAAATATCGCTAACTTTCATGGCAGAAGATAAATTATCAAGAATATACTTGTCAATCTCTTTAAAGCGTAAATTGGAAAGGTTGTTTTTTTCCTCATAAACAAACTTTGGTCTGCCCGTATCCGATAAAGACGAAGCAGCGGCATTTATAATAAGGCAGATAATATGCCTGATACCAGAATAATAACCCAGTTCCATATTGTATGCCTGTTCAAAAATCAACTCAAATAAATGTTCAATATATTTTGAATCATCAATTGCGGCAAACTCCATATTCTTATATATTTCCAAAATCTCCTGTTGCTCCGGCATAATTTCGCTGTCTGCTTTTATTTCACAGTGAAGCCCATATTCCAAATATCCGTCATCCGAGCATGAGACTTGCTCGTGGAATACCCCCGGAGGTGTAATGTACATCTGCCCGGCAGAAAAGGTATGCTCGCTGCCGTCTAAAATAACCCTGCAGCTTCCGCTTTTTACAATATGAAATTCATGTGATGAATGACGGTGACGTAAAATCCTTGCACCCGGCGCTAAAAACATTGCGCGAAGCCAGTAAACATTAACCCTTATCCCGTCATAACACATGTTAAAATCAATCCGGCTTAAATTCCTCGACGCTTTTTGAAGTTTCTCTTCCAGCAAGAATACCGCCCCCTTCTTTGCCGTATATTATAACAAAAATATCATATCACCCAAAAAAAGTCAATATTATAATGCCAAACACATACTTTTAAAAAAAGCCACAGCTTTGAACATATAGTTATCAATGCTGTGACTTTTTTTATTATTCTACCTTTGATACTTCAACTTCTGTAATGCTGTTCCAGGAATTTGCTGTATTGCCTCTGCAATCAATCTTTACAAACTTGATTGTCTGCGGCTCAAACTCATAATATTCCATTGCATTGGTTGTTCCGCTAGAAGCCCCGTCAAATACCTGCTGCCAGTCTTCGCCATCCGAGGATATAGAAATAGTGAACATATATCTTCTCTGATTTCCGCTTAAAAATGCAAGTCCAACCTTATCAACCAGCTCAGGATTCTCAAGCTCAATTTTAAGCCACTGTTCACCGCTTGCCGCCCAGCGCGTTTCAAGAGAACCATCCATCAGATTGCTAACCCCGTTTTCTGGCTCCGGCTCATCGCTTGCAGTTATTGTAACAGATTTTATTTGGGTTTTGGATATAAAAGCACAGCTATTCGTTCTATCTTCCACATATCCTATCCTTCAGTTACCAATCCGTTTCCGCTGACCGGGATAGGGTCACCGAGATATTTTGGCTTTGAATGAAGTATATTACACTGCAAAAACGCCTTTACCCGCGCAGGATATTCTCTTATTTCCTGAACGGTACGGCTTGCCGTACTGCCCTCGTCAGCAATTATACCTTGTGCTTCAAGACCAATTCTGTCGGCAATATAAAGTGCGCGCATAAGATGAAGTCTTTGGGTAACTATGACTGCCTTTTTAACCATAAATACGTCCCTTGCACGATAGAGTGTATCATAAGTTGAAAACCCTGCGTGGTCCATAAAAATATTTTCTATCGGTATGCCGCGCTCAGAAAGATAACTGCGCATAACATTAACCTCGTCATATTCCTTCCTGCCATGGTCGCCCGATACAATTATCCTGTCAATACCGCTTTTATTGTATATTTCAATCGCCTTATCAAGCCGCCTTGCAAGCGTCAGCGAAACCCGGTCTCCAACAACCCCAGCGCCCGGCACAATTATACAGTCCGCCTCCAGGTCATACGAGTCCGCAATATATTTTTCTGCCGTTTTATCCGTCAGCACATATATTCCCCTAACCGCCGCTATACCGGCAAGAAAAATCACCGCAAAAACAATCATAACCCTGCCTGCTCTTTTCATCTTCCGCGCCTCCTTTTAAGAGTATATTACCATATATGACATAATACGTCAATCTATTGAAATTTTCCCGAAGGTGGTGTATAATATTGTGTAAAGTTTTAATAAAAAGGATGAAATCTTATTATGGACCAGGCAAAAATAGACCGCATAGGCGAACTATACCGAAAATCCAAAACGCCCAAGGGGCTGACAGATGAAGAAAAAGAAGAGCAGGCAGCTTTAAGGCGTGAATATATTGAAGCTGTAAAATCGAATTTCCGAAAGACTCTTGATTCCATCGAAATAACCGACTAACCCGGTTTTTAGCGGCAGAGGAGGCAAAGCTAATGGATACACTTTTTGAACATCTACTAAAATATGCAAACAGCGGCAAAATCAGCTTTGCTATGCCGGGGCATAAGGGCGGGCGCGGTTTTTCAAAAGAGTTTTGCGAAAATCTTTGCAGGATAGACGTAACCGAGCTTAGCGCGACGGAAAACCTGTATTCGCCGGGTTCGGTCATTAAAGAGGCGCAAAATTTTATTTCCAAACTCTACCGCAGCAAAAAAAGTTTCATACTAACCGGCGGCTCCAGCCAAGGTATTCATACAATGCTGCACTGTGCATATAAACGCGGCAGGCTTCTTGTCGACCGAAGCTGTCACCGCTCAGTTATAAATTTCTGTGTGCTTTCCGGGATGGAGCCGGTTTTTATCGACCAGAAAATAGACCCGGATTTAGGCGTGCCGCTGCCGCCGGAGCCATATGCGGTGGAAGAAGCTCTTGAAAATAATACCGCAATTGACGCGGTGCTTATCACCTCTCCCACATATTACGGGCATATAGCAAATATTAAAGAAATATCGGAAATATGCCATAAAAGAAATATACCGTTGCTTGCGGACGAAGCGCACGGAGCGCATTTTGCCGCGCGCGGTATGCCTGAGAGCGCCATATCATGCGGTGCGGATATGGCGACACAAAGCGCGCATAAAACCTTAAACGCACTGAATCAGGCGGCATATCTCCAGGTGAGCGGCGAAATATTTAATCCGGATAAGGTCTTAAAGGTTCTTAAAATGACCGGAACCTCGAGCCCCTCATATCCGATTGTCGCCTCTGCACAGCAGGCGGCGCTCGAACTTCTGTCCGATTCCTGGAAAGATTTATGCGATTATATCGACAGCAAATATGATATGCTTAAAAGTACAAGCCTTGTATTTCCAAAAGGCGTACATGACAGGTCCAGAATAGTGTTCGGGTTTAAGAATTACAATACATCGGGGTATGATGCCGAAAAAATACTCTCCACCGACTTTGGTATTGATATAGAAATGGCAGACCATAAAAATGTCGTTTGTATTGCAACGGTGTCAAATACAAAAGAAGAAATAGATACTCTTTTTTCGGCAGTAAGAAAAATTGCCGATTCAGCAAAGATGCAAAAACCCCCGGTATATACGCCGGTACCAAAACCCAAAAGCGTTCTTTCGCCGCGGTCGGCTTTTCTTGGAAAAGAAGAATTACTGCCGCTTGATAAATCCTCCGGCAGAATTGCAAAAACAATTATCACCGCATATCCGCCGGCAACGCCTATAGTTATTTACGGCGAAAAGATAAGCCAGAGCGTGTTGGAATATATAAAAACATTAAAAAGCCTGGGGGCTAATATAGACGGATTAAGCCCTGACGGCAGAATTGCAGTAGTTTCGGAGCAGGAGTATGGAAAACATTAAAATAACCGGAACGGTAGTGGAAATAATCTACCAGAACCCAGATAATGGATATACAGTCTGTGAAATTAAGAATGAAGAAGAGGGCATGTTCACCGCAACAGGGTATATGCCCTATTTAAGCGTGGGCGAATCTATTGAGCTGGACGGGATATGGTCGGAACATCCCGATTATGGCGAACAGTTCCGTGCCGACAGCTACACCACCATTCTCCCAACTGATGAAACCGCGATATTAAGGTATCTTTCCTCCGGCATTATTCCGGGAATCGGCGAGGCAACGGCAAAAAATTTAGTTGCGCATTTTGGGGCTGAAACGCTCAATATAATGCGTACCGAGCCGGCACG
>CALXUL010000009.1 GCA_944391635.1 uncultured Clostridia bacterium
AAGGTTCAAGGATGAGCTTGATATAAAATATCCGATGGTTCTTGACCCGACGGCGCGGCATATTCCGCCCAGCGGCTTTGCAACAGGCTGGGAAACCGGTGTAGATATGTATTACGGTCAGGAGGGGGAATGGCATTTTGGCCCGTATGATGATAATTACGGTAAAATGCTTACCGACTTGCAGCAGTGGTACGCGGAGGGTTTAATAGATCCCGAGTTTGCGGCAAGAGACGACAAGGCTATTGAAACGGCTATTGTAAACGGAGAGGTTGGCTTCGCTTGTATTTCCATAGGCTCGCTTGAGTATTATAACGAGGTCGGCAAGGCTGTAAATGCTGATTATGAGATGGTGACAATGCCGAATTTGGTACCGAAACGCGGAGACGTAATTTACAGCGGAAACGCTTCCATAGTCGGAGAAATGGGCGCGGCAATAGTTTCCTCAAGCAAGCATCCGGTAGAGTGTATAAAGCTTCTTGACTATATGTTCAGTGAAGAGGGCGCGGATTTCTGCAACTACGGAGTTAAGGACAAGACATATACGGTTGATGAAAACGGCGTAAAGCGATATACGGAATTTTATCTCAATAATCCGGACGGAATTTCAAAAGAGGATATGCAATACCTCTGGGGAAGGAATACAGGAGCATTTTATATGATAACCAATGCAGGCAAGAGTCAGGAGGAAATAGACGCGCTGCCGGCACATGTATGGGATACGGACGTCGTACCCGGCAGAATGGTTCCGTCATTGCAGTTTTCAACCGAGCAGATGGATGAAAATACTACTTGCTGGCAGGATATAAACACGTATGCTCCCCAGGCTATCACAAAATATATCATGGGTATGAGCGATGCGGATTCATGGGAAACATACAAGGAAAATATGAAGAATTTCGGAATGGAGAAAATTCTGAAAAACTTTAATGACTGCAGTGCGGCGGGACAAAGTAATTAACAGAGGTAAAATGTATGAAAGTAAAATATATGGAGAGCAGAAAGAGCTTAGGTGAAAAAAAGCAACGGAAATTTACTGCGCAGGCAATCAAAAAGGACATGAAGAAAAATTACTCGATATATCTTTTACTTCTTCCTGTGCTGGTATATTATATATTATTTAATTATGCGCCTATGTACGGGGCTATAATCGCTTTTAAGCGATATAGCCCTGCAATGGGAATTATGGGCAGTGAATGGGTAGGATGGCATTATTTTAAACAGTTTTTAACAAGCCCTTATTTTGCAAGGGTTATGAAAAACACTATAATACTTTCAGTCTACAGTGTAATATATTGCTTCCCTACTCCGATTATTCTGGCTCTTATGTTAAATGAAGTAAGAAAATCATGGTTTAAACGAAGTGTTCAGACCTTGTCGTATTTGCCTCATTTTATATCCACTGTAATCCTTTGCGGGCTTATAAGAAATTTTGTTGCCAGCGATGGTTTGATAATGCAGGTTGCGCAGATTTTTGGGGTTGAATCTAAAAACTTATTGATGCATAAGGAGTATTTCCGAAGCATTTTCATTATAAGCGAGATATGGCAGGGAATAGGCTGGGACAGTATAATTTATCTTGCCGCGCTTGCCGGCGTTGATCACGAATTGTATGACGCGGCTATTGTTGACGGCGCCGGACGCTGGAAACAAACGCTTCATATTACAATTCCCGGCATTATGCCGACAATTATCGTCCTGTTTATTTTACGTTTGGGAGGCCTTCTCGGCGTAAACGGAGAAAAGGTAATTCTTTTGTATAATGATTTAATAATGGATACGGCAGACGTTATAGGTTCTTTTACGTACAGAAAGGGCTTGCTTGAACAGAATTACAGCTATAGTGCGGCGGTTGGATTGTTCATGTCGGTTATCAATTTTATATTTATAACTGTTGCCAATAAAGCAAGCAAAAAAGCCGGATATAATTTGTGGTAAAGGGAAAGGACAGCATATAATGGGAAAATACAATAATATTTACTGCAATTTATCAGAAAACGGCGTCAGCAGCAATCTTGAATCATGGCAAAGCGGAATGTATCCGGAATATGTTGAAAGGGAAAATATAGGCGGAAGACGGCTTATATTAAATCAAGGCGATAGACGTGTATATTTCAGAATGGAGCAGAATGTTGTTTCGGCGTACAGCGGCTGCTTTATTAAGGCTGAGGTTCGGTATTTTGACGAGGGCGTGGGACATTTTAGCATTATATATAATACGAAAAACGGAATAGTAAGTTCTGTTCCTGTGCTGTTGGAAAATACTTGCAAATGGCGTACGGCGGTGATTTATCTTGAAAACGCATTGCTTAACAGAGGAATAAACGCGTATGATTTCGCGCTTGAGCTGTGCACGGAAAAATACGGAATATCTGGCTGTCATGTTATTTTCGGTTCGCTCAAAATTACGGATATCGCAAAAGACGGAGCGGAGATATCGGTCCTGACGGATACTTTGGCGGGAAATACATTTTTTGAAAAAGATAAAATTAAATTTAATGTCAGAGTAAAAAGCAAGAATGAAAAAAATTATAATTGCTGTCTGACGGTTATATACGAAAACATCGAGGACGAAATCCTGCAAACAGATGAGTTTGATGTGCTTATAGGCAGAGAGGAAATAAGCATTCAAACGGCTCCAGAGATAGACAAATACGGATGCTATCGTATGAGATTGGAATGTGCAAGCGATGACGGAGAGATTTTTTCGGCTAAAACGGTTAAATTTGCTTTGTCAATGAACGCGGCTGATTATAAGAATGATTTTATAGGGACGTGTGTGCATTTTACGCATAGGGATAGCAAAACCGTATCTCCGCTTATAGCCGCAGCCGGAATAAGCGCAATAAGAGATGAGTTTTTATGGCAGGATTATGAAAAAGAAAAGGACGTGTTTGAGTTTTTGCCAGATTGGAAACGGTATCTTGGCGATGTCGAGAATAACGGACTTAAAATGTTTACCATATTGGGCTTCAGCAATCCGCTGTATCACAGCGGAAGCATCTGCGTCCCGAAGGGGGATGAAGTTGCGCGTTTTGAAAAATATGTACGGCGTCTTATAAGCTTTCTCGGCGATAGATGCAATACATACGAGGTGTGGAATGAGCCGAATTTAACTGCATTTTCATCAGATACTTCGCCGGAAGC
>CALXUL010000010.1 GCA_944391635.1 uncultured Clostridia bacterium
CTACCTTTGTGCTTTTCTGTAACAGCACCGATTTATTCCATTATTCATATCTTCGGTATATTGAAAACCGTATACGTGACGCTTTCGGTTTTTCCGGCACTCCTATTCGCTTTATTCTCCGCGAAAAGGGCGATAAGTCCGGAAAATAAATGTCTTGGCAGATACAAATACAGAAAGGACTGGGTGATAAAATATGGTTTGGTTTATCGGAATAGCCACAGCTATTGTCGCATATCTTATAGGGAGTATTAATATTTCTATACTATTATCAAAAAAGCTCTCGGGAAAAGATATACGTACTTCCGGCTCCGGAAACGCAGGTGCAACCAATATGCTTCGTACCTACGGCAAAGCGCCTGCTGCGGCAACATTGATTTTTGACATATTAAAGGGCGTTGCAGCAGTTCTGCTTGCGGAATTGGCAGATATGCTGCTTGGAAGAGCGGCATCACTGAACTCTATGCCCGGCGCGGCGTACATCCTTGGCAATCTTGCATATATTGCCGGATTCTTTTGTGTTTTGGGGCATAATTTCCCGGTATTTTTCGGATTCCGCGGCGGTAAAGGCGTTGCAACAGGACTTGGCGTAATCCTGACTCTAAACTGGCAGGTAGGGCTTATTGCACTTGCTGTTGCACTTATAATAATGGCAGTATCACGCTATGTATCTCTTGGTTCGATAATAGGTGCGGCGGCATTCCCGCTGTTGCTTCTCGCATTCGGGCTGGGCAGCGGCTCGGCAAATATTATGGAAATTATAATGGCGTGCGCATTGGCGATCCTCATTATTGCACGCCATCATGCAAATATTTCGCGCCTGGCTTCGGGTACGGAAAATAAACTCTTTTCAAAAAAGAATTGAATACGAAAGGATCAAACGCTATGAAAATTGCAGTAATCGGCTCGGGGAGTTGGGGTTGTGCTATTTCTGTACTGCTTGCAAATAACGGTCATACCGTGTATTTGTGGAGTTGGCAGCGCGAAGAGAGTTTGCGTCTTGAACGCGAACGCGAAAACCGTCTGCTTTTGCCGGGGGTCGCGTTTCCGGATGAAATTATCTGTTCGGATGATATAGAAGGCTGCGTACGCGGCGCGGATCTTGTAGTTTGCGCATCACCGTCGCCGGCTACACGTAATATCGCAAAATTACTGGCGCAATATCTGCCCGACGGGCAGTTAGTTGTAAATATTTCCAAAGGTCTTGAAGACACATCACTTCTTCGCCTGTCCGAGGTTTTGGCAGAAGAACTGCCTCAGGCAGAAATCGCGGTAATGAGCGGACCGTCGCATGCAGAAGAGGTCAGCCGCGCACTGCCTACTACAAATGTAATTGCTGCTAAAAATCATGATATTGCAGCTAAAATCCAGGATATATTTATGAATGATGTATTTCGAATATATACCAGTGACGATATGATAGGTGTTGAGCTGGGCGGAGCACTTAAAAATGTAATTGAGCTTTGTGCAGGAATATCGGACGGGCTGGGGTTTGGAGATAACACCAAAGCCGCGCTTATGACCCGTGGTCTTGCTGAAATAACCAGGCTCGGCGTTAGAATGGGCGCGGATAAAGAAACCTTTTCGGGGCTGTCGGGAGTAGGCGACCTTATTGTCACCTGTACGAGTATGCATTCGCGCAACCGCCGTGCCGGAATCCTGCTTGGCAAAGGCAAATCCCTCAGCGAAACGCTTGACGAGGTCAAGATGGTAGTTGAAGGCGTAAATACTGCCAAGGCAGCATTGGCACTATCCAAAAAATATGATGTCAGTATGCCCATAACCGAAGAAGCTAACCGCGTTTTGTACGAGGGCAAATCCCCCAAAGATGCAGTATATGATCTTATGACCCGTGACAGAAAGATAGAAGTTTATTAAGGAGTGGTATTTTGTTTTCCGCAATAATTCAGGCAGCATTAATCGGCGGCGGGCTTGCAATGGACGCCTTTTCCGTATCAATTACCGACGGGATTATTATTGGCCGTGCCAAGTTATCCCAAAGCTTTAAAATCGCAATATTTTTTGGACTATTCCAATTCATAATGCCAATTATCGGCTATATAGCCGGCAGTACATTTTCCGGGATAATTGAATCATTCGACCATTGGGTAGCTTTTGCTCTGCTTGTATTTATCGGCGGCAAAATGGCTTATGAGGCGCTGTTCTCGCGTGATGAAGAGCAAACAGCTTCTGACCCTCTTGCTATAAAAACCCTTCTTGTTTTAGCGGTAGCAACCAGCATAGATGCGCTTGCCGTCGGAATAACCTTTGCAACAATAAGCGCGCCGGTCCTTCTTTCAAGTGCGATAATCGGTATTGTAACCTTTATAATCAGCGCAATCGGCGTAATGCTCGGCAGTAAGCTTGGCTCGGCTGCAGGAAACCGCGCTCAGGTCATAGGAGGCGTAATTCTTATTGCCATTGGCGCAAAAATCCTGATTGAGCATCTGTTCTTTTGATTTCGCACCATAAATTGTATGAGTCGGACAATTTTTATATAAATGCCTGTGTATATTGCTAATTGACAGCGTTTTGATCATATGCTATAATACAAAAAACGACATTTTTGAACAAAATGTCCAAAGGAGGTATATTAGTTGGAACAGCAGAAAGTAGATATGTACATAATGACAAATCAAAAGTATTTCCCAACAGAAAAGATTATGCTGGTGAAAGAAAGGCTTCAGTCAATGGATGACAGTAAGTTTTCAATGCTTTCAACAGTAGAACTGAAGGACCCGATGACAATATTACTTGTGTCTATCTTTTTGGGAACGCTTGGAATCGACCGTTTTATGATAGGCGATATCGGGATGGGGATACTTAAACTCTTAACAGGCGGTGTGTGCGGTATACTTACTATTATCGACTGGTTCACCATAAGCAAAAAAACAAAAGAACTTAATTTTAATAATATTATGACATTACTTTAAAAAATAAGGCTGTAGTATAAAATACTGCAGCCTTTATACTGCCCGAAAAGTCGTTTTACCGCAAGCAAGTATTGAAAAAATTAAGAATAATTTAACTTTCTTTTTCGGTGTCTGACAGTGTGTGTCGATTATTTATCAGCACACTAATGGCTCTATCCTTTTATTTTTCACAAAAAATCTGTTAATCGGCATCTTAGAATACAAAACACCG
>CALXUL010000011.1 GCA_944391635.1 uncultured Clostridia bacterium
GATACAGCGTGACGGCGAGTAAAAGGCAACATATGTTAACATCTTTAGCACGGCATAAACGCAAAAAATGCCGATTATTATATGATTGAATAGCCTTTTCTGGAAAGAAGTGTTATAATACGGTTTAGTAAAAATTTGTGTCTCTTTTTGATTGAATGTTTGTTATCTTGGTATTATTTAAGCATTGAATTTTGTTGCTGACCTTTAACGGGAGCTATTAACTCCATAATTATCCCAAAAGGCATTTATTATGTAACTTTTCACTAACTGTAAGGACTGTGAGGAATTCTTATGGATAAGCAGCCGAAGCTATCTATTGTTGTTCCTGTTTTTCGGACAGAAAAATACTTAAGTCAATGTATCGATAGCGTTTTGCAGCAAAGTTACAACAATTTCGAGCTAATTCTTGTAGATGACGGTTCCGACGACAAATCTCCATTCATCTGCGATGGATACGCAAAAAAAGACCCTCGAGTTATCGTTCTGTATCAAAAAAACTCCGGCCTTTCTGCCGCGCGCAACGCCGGCATTCGCATTGCTTCAGGGGACTACATTTTATTTCTGGATAGTGATGATTATTGGGATGATCTAAACGCACTCTCCAAATTGGTTCCGGATTTGACTTGTGATGTTGTAAATTATGGATTCAAAAAATATTTTGATAGTTCAGGCCAAACGGCAAACAGATGGGTATCTCCGCAAATTAAGGAAACCTATGATGCCTTGCCTTCTGTGGAAGAAAAAATTTTATTTCTTACAAAACACTCTTGTTATTTATCCTGCGCATGGAATAAAGCTGTCCGTCGAAGTCTTTTTCAGAATAATGCATTAAACTTCAGAGAGGGTGTTTTGTCTGAGGATATTGACTGGAGCGCACGGGTATTACTGACGGCAGAAAGCATGGCGCTAAGTCCGTGTGATTTTTATTGTTACAGGCAGAGGGAATACTCTATTACAAAAAGCATTGGGTTGCGCCATCTCCAAGATTTAAAAAGCAACATAGAACTGTGTCGTACATTTATAACGGATAATATTTCACCGGAAAGAAAGCTTTCGTATTGCATCTACCTGGCGTATCAGGCAGGAACCTTTTTTGCCTCCTCCTCTTTGGTACATGATTCGTCTGCCAAAGCACTGGTTTTATCATCCGAATCACTGTGTGAGCTTTTGAAATATCGCTATAATACTAAAATAAAAGCACTGTATTGGATCTATCGCATCTTTGGCATAAGAGGGTTGTATTTGTTTAGTAAAATATATGCATTAAAGAGAGGATAAAAATATGAGGACACCGCCGCTTACTATTTTTACTCCTACTTATAATCGCGCATATTGTCTTCATAAGTGCTACGAAAGTCTATGCAGGCAAACATGCAAAAATTTTATTTGGCTTATTATTGATGATGGTTCTACTGATAACACGAAGCAACTTGTTGACCACTGGATTTCTCAGGAAAATGGCTTTGAAATAAAATATATTTGGAAGAAAAATGGCGGTCTTTATACAGCATATAACGCCGCAATTGCAAAGCTCGGCACAATGCTAGCAGTATGTATTGACTCTGATGACTGGATGCCGGACAATGCGGTAGATGTTATTTTGTGCGAATGGAACCGTCGTGGAAATGAGAAGGTCGCCGGATTGGCTGGGCTTGATTGCCTGAAGGATGGTACCATTTTGGGCGATCCTTTTCCCGCTCAGGAAACCATTAACTTAATTTCACTTGCAACAGGTCGATATAGAATTAAAAACGGCGATAGAAAATTGGTACTGCGGACAGAAGTATACCGTTCTGTCGCCCCAATGAAAGAGTATCCTGGAGAAAAAAATTTTAATCCCCATTATATGCACCTGCAAATCAGCCAGAAGTACGACTTTTTAGTCGTAAATCAGCCATTCTGCGTCGTAGAGTATCAGTCAGACGGCATGACCAACTCCATTTTTAAACAATACCTGAATAGTCCTAATGGTTTTCGAGACTACCGCTTACTGGAGTTGTCATTTCCCCACACGCCGCTGTCCTATCGAATCAAAAAGAATATACACTACATTTCGAGCTGTATTTTAGCCGGCAAGCCCTGTATTTCTGCTAGCCCATGCAAACTACTGACCCTATTGCTTTACCCGCTGGGCTCCTGTTTTTCTCTGTATATAAAATACCGTGGGAAATAAAGAGATGAAACAATGAAGTCAATCCTATTTGTAATTCACGACCTGCATCACGGCGGTGCGGAAAAAGTTCTGGTAAACTTAGTAAACCATATAGATACAAGTAAATTTGATATCACAGTCCTGGCTTTATTCGGCGGCGGTGTTAATGAGCAGTTTCTCTCGCCAGAGATTCATCTTCTCCATGGCTATCAGCAAACGTTTCCCGGGAACAGCCATTTGATGAAGCTCTTTTCACCTAAAACCCTCTTCCGTCACTATATCAAAGAGAAGTACGATGTGATTATTTCTTACCTGGAAGGTCCCAGCGCTCGCATCGTCAGCGGCTGTCCTGATGACGC
>CALXUL010000012.1 GCA_944391635.1 uncultured Clostridia bacterium
CCTATACACATACCTATATTTTCAAAAGTATGAAAAAGCAACATAGCTCCAACACCTACCGCAAGATTTCTGCCAAAATCATTCTGTGATTTTGATGCTACCAGAAAGCAGCGATATATTACAGCAAACAGTACTGCGCATACAGCCAATGCTCCAATAAACCCAAACTCTTCTGCTATTGTACTAAAGATAAAGTCAGTATGCTTTGCAGGCAAAAATCCAAGCTGATTTTGAGTACCATGCAAATAGCCCTTGCCAAAAAGACCGCCCGAACCTACCGCTATCTTAGACTGAATAACATTATATCCGCTGGCAAGCGGGTCAAGCTCAGGATTCAAAAAAACCTGTATTCTGTATTTTTGGTAAGAACTCAAAACAAACTTGTAAATAACCGGCAATGATGCAACAAATACCGCTGCGGCAGGGATTATATATTTCATCGGTATTCCTGCCGCAAAAACAACCACGGCAAATATGAACATAAATACCATCGCACTTCCGGCGTCCGGCTGTAACATTATAAGAACAAGATATATCGCCAAATGTAGAACCAATGCTATAACAGAAGATAATTTTTTAAGTTTATTCCCGATGCGGGATAAATGATAACCAAAAGTTATAATAAACCCTACTTTGGCTATTTCAGCCGGCTGTATTCCGATAGGTCCAAACCGTATCCAGCTTTTTGCTCCGACCTCTTCGGCGCCTGTACCGATTAACAATACCAACACAAGCAAAAAAATACTTATAAGAAAAATCGGCACAACAAGCAGATTATATTGTTCATAATCAAAAAAACTCAAAAGAATCATTGCCGCCGCGCCTATTACAAACGCTCCAGCCTGTACCGCGATGTTAGACAAGCCTCCCATAGACAGAGTCGCCGAATACACTGCTATAAGTCCCATAAGCGATGCAGCTATCGAAAAGCACATCAGCAACATATCAAATCCGCTGCGTTTATGCCGCAGCCGCATTGCCAAAAGTCCCATTATCTGCTTTCACTTCCTTTTATTTGCTTAATTACTGTTATTTGTTTATTATATACTATTCCCGTTATTATTTCAATAAATTATAGATATTTTGTTCTTTGTAAAATATCTATTCGGTACATATAACTTTTAATTTTAAAGAAAGTATTAAATATATGCTATAATGCTTGACTTTTATTAAGTTTCGTGTTAAAATATGTATGATAATTTATAATGGGTAAATTTATCTTTTACATATATTAATTGAAAGAAAGATGTTAATATGAGAAGAATAGAAACCAAATGTGTACAAAACGGCTATACGCCTAAAAACGGTGAACCAAGGGTTGTGCCTATTTATCAGAGCACAACATTTAAGTATGACAGCTGTGACTATATGGGTAAGCTGTTCGACTTAGAAGCTGACGGATATTTTTATACCCGTCTTGCAAATCCCACTGTCGGATGTGTTGAAGAAAAAATATCCAGCCTTGAGGGCGGTGTAGGTGCTCTTATGACCTCTTCAGGTCAGGCTGCAACACTTCTTGCGGTAACAAATATCTGCACAGCAGGTCAGCACGTTGTATGTTCGGCAGCAGTATATGGCGGAAGCCTCAACCTTTTGGGCGTTACATTAAAGAAATTCGGCATAGAAACTACTTTTGTTGACCCTGATGCTTCTCTTGAAGAACTGCAAAAAGCTATTCGTCCCGAAACAAGGGTTGTAATAGGTGAAACCATATCAAATCCTTCACTTGAGGTTCTTGATATTGAAAAATTTGCAACACTTGCACATAATAACAAAATACCCCTTATTGTTGACAATACCTTTGCAACACCTATTCTTTGCAGACCTATTGATTTTGGAGCAGATATAGTTATACATTCTACATCAAAATATATGGATGGACATGCTGTAAGTCTGGGCGGTGTAATTATCGACAGCGGAAATTTTGACTGGGAAGCAAGCGGTCTATTTGATGAGCTTACCACCCCTGATGAATCATATCATGGAATAATCTATACAAAAAAATTCGGAAAACAGGCATATATAACAAAGGCAAGGGCGCAGCTTATGCGTGATATGGGCGCAGCACCATCACCGCAAAATGCTTTTTTACTCAATTTAGGGCTTGAAACCCTTCACCTTCGCATGCGTGCACATTCTGATAATGCACTTAAGGTTGCTACATTCCTTGCAAATGATAAGAGGGTATCATGGGTTAATTACCCTGGTCTTCCAGACAGCAAATATAAGGATCTTGTTAAAAAATATCTCCCCAACGGCACATCAGGGGTTGTATCTTTCGGTGTAAAAGGCGGCAGAGAAGCAGCTATTAAAACTCTCGACAGCCTCCGTCTTGCCGCAATAGTAACACACGTAGCAGACGCCCGCACCTGTGCGCTTCATCCTGCAAGCACTACCCACAGACAGCTTACCGATGAACAGCTTTTAGAAGGCGGTATCGGTGCTGACCTTATCAGACTCTCGGTCGGTATAGAAAATGCTGCGGATATTATTGAGGACCTTGATGCCGCATTGGGCAATATCTGATTTCTGAAAGGAGTCATAAATGAAAAAACGCAGTATACTCAGTACTCTACTTAGTATTCTACTTGGTATTCTTGCCGCAGGGGTTATAATATGTATTGCCGGATTCTTTCTTCTTAAATTCTGGCTTATCCCCAAATATACTGAAAAACTTGCCGAAAGCGGCAACAGTGAGCTTGTTGAGATAATAGAGAGCAATAATAATTTAGGCGCTTTTGCTACACTCGGTTCTCTTTTAGCAGACAAGGATGTATTAAACCTAATCTCTAACCTTGACCGCGACAGTGCTACGGCTGTTCTTGAGGTTCTTGATACTCTTGATAAAGAATATGCCGAGCAAGGGGCTATTGTATCGACTGATGATACCTGGCAGGTACCCGATTATATTCCTCCCCTTGTATCAAAACCTCAGCAGTCTACGTCCTCCCTTGCTACTCCTACACCGGAACCCCAAACAAATTCCTCGGGACCTGTCACTCCATCCGGTGATACTGCATATGATCGTATTTCATCGGTTGCAAGCGCACAGGATATGGCAGATGGGCTAAAGATTATTGCAAAACTTGATATGGGCTATGTTTCATCCTTGGTATCCGGCGGTCTTACCTCCTCCGAAAAATCTGAGCTGAAGGCTTACGTCACCTCCGTACTCTCGGGCTCAGAAATTTCACGGGCGCTTTCGCTTTATCGTCAATACAGTAAATATCTGTAAAACGGAGGGACTTATAACATGACAGTTAAGGACTCAGTACGGCAGATTCTTGAGGAAAATATTGGCTCCAGCTGTTCAGGCGAAGAGATTGCAGCCAAACTTTCAGTGACACGCGCAGCGGTATGGAAAGCCGTACGCGCGCTAATTGATGACGGGTGTATAATTACATCTTGTCCGTCAAAAGGCTACACACTTATTCAGTCATCATTAAAGCCGTCTGCTGAAGCAATCAGAGCCGCCCTTCCTGCGGCTTTTAAGGATATCGAGATTATCGTGCTTGACAGCGTTGATTCTACCAACAATTATGCAAAAGCACATATGAGTAAAAATACTATGCTAATAGTTTCCTCTGAGCAAACAAACGGCAGAGGCAGAATGGGCAGACAATTCTATTCGCCGGCCGGAGGCGGAGTTTATTTTAGTGTAGTAATCCATCCGTCAGAATGGCAAAAAAATCTCACCCTAATCACCGTAGCTGCGGCTGTTTCGGCAGCACGCGCAATCGAGCATTCCACTAAAGAACGGGCACAGATTAAATGGGTAAATGACATATTCCTTAATAACCGAAAAGTTTGCGGCATATTAAGTGAAGCAGTATTCGGTGTTGAATCCGGTACAATTGACTCAGTAATAGTCGGCACAGGTATAAATCTATGCACAAAAAATGAAGATTTTCCAGAACCGCTGCATAATATTGCAGGCTCGGTGTTTCCAGAAAATACCACTGTCAGTGCTATTGTAGCAGATGCCGTCGCTAACTTGCTGTCATTTCTGACATCCATATCTGAAAATGAACTTATTAACGAATATCGAAAACGCCTTTTTATACTTGGCAAAAGGGTGTCATACACCAAAAACAAAACTACACATACCGGTATTGCGGAAGATATAAATAACCTTGGCAATCTTATTATACGGCTGGATGACGGTAATACCGATATTTTGTCAGCCGGTGAAATTTCGCTGTCAAGTGCAGCTATTGCGGAGAGTTTAAAAAATGAGTAAAGAAGTTAAACGTACTTTATCAACTACACAAATTATACTTATAGGTTTTTTTCTTGTAATAATAGCCGGCGCAATTCTTCTTACTTTGCCCATTTCCAGTGCAAGTGGGGAATGGACCGGGTTTTTAGACGCAGCTTTTACATCCGCTACTGCACTATGCGTTACAGGACTTGTAGTTGTAGACACTGCATCATATTGGAGCTTATTCGGAAAAATTGTTATCCTTGTGCTTATCCAGCTCGGAGGGCTTGGAATAGTAAGCCTCACCACAGGGTTTATGCTTATTATCGGAAGGAGGGTAACTCTTCGCGACCGACTTCTTTTAGAAGACGCATTTAACCTCGGTACATTGCGTGGCTTGCTCCGGTTTTTAATACGTATGTTTAAATACACAGTATTTTTTGAACTTATAGGCATTGTGTTATACCTTTTTGTGTTTATCCCGGACTACGGTTTTGCAAAAGGCTTATGGGCGGCACTGTTTACGTCCGTTTCCGCATTTTGCAATGCCGGGCTTGATATAATAGGTCCTACCAGCCTCGTACCATACGCTGATAATCCTTTAATTATTATCACTACAAGTTTCCTAATAATCTCCGGAGGTTTAGGATTTCTTGTATGGTGGGATATTTCCCGGACTTTTCACACCGTAATAAAAAGACGTTTTTCTGGCGAACAACTTTTTACCAGACTTACTCTACATTCAAAAGTCGTAATTCTTATGACAGTTATGCTTATAATACTCGGTACTGCACTATTTCTGATTTTGGAATATAATAATTCAGAAACAATGGGAAAAATGAACTTTTTTAATAAAATCCTTTCTTCATTTTTCCAGTCGGTAACAGTACGTACTGCAGGTTTTGCATCAGTGCCGCAGGAAAATCTGACTGATGCGTCTGCTCTTGTAAGCATGATTCTTATGTTTATAGGTGGCTCTCCGATAGGTACTGCAGGCGGTGTGAAAACCACCACTGTTGCAGTTTTAATGATCACTGCGGCAAGCTTTAGCGCCGGGCGCAAAAGTCCGACAGTGTTCGGACGTACGCTTCCTGACGATACCTTGAAAAAAGCTCTTACAGTATTTATTGTAAGTTTCTGTGTATTGATAAGTGCAGTAATTCTCCTCCTTGCAACACAGAGCGAGGGCAGCTTTATTGATATTGCTTTTGAAACGGTCAGTGCACTCGGCACAGTCGGATTATCTAGGGCATATTCACCATCGCTTAATGCAATCGGACGCATAATAATTATCGTATGCATGTATCTTGGCAGAGTGGGACCTATTTCAATGGTCATCGCACTCAGCAACAGTAAACGCAAACCTCATACAGTTTTCCCTGAAGAAAATCTCAGGGTAGGATAATATTATAAAGGAGTATTTTATATATGACAAAAAAATCTTTTGCAGTCCTTGGTTTGGGAAAATTCGGCAAAAGCGTTGCCATTGAACTGTCAAATGCCGGCGCCGAGGTTTTAGCAGTGGATGAAAATGAAGAGTTAGTCCAGGAAATAGCACCATTTGTTGAATGCGCTATGAAGGGTGATGTATGTGATATTTCCGTACTTTCAGAGCTTGGGCTTTCAAACATGGATGCGGTTGTAGTTGCTACTTCAGGAAGTCTTGATGCAAGCGTTACCGCGACCATTTTTGCCAAAGAAGAAGGCGTACCTGTTATTGTTGCCAAAGCACAAAATGAAATACAGTCGCGTATACTAAAAAAAGTAGGCGCAGACAGAGTTCTTATTCCGGAGCATGAAAGCGGCGTCCGGGTTGCAAGAAGCCTATTTTCAGAATATTTTATTGACTTCATTGAGCTTTCCGACCGGCTTAGACTTATAGAGGCGGCATTAAAGCCGGAATGGGCTGGCAAAACACTTGCTGAACTTAATCTTAGAAAAAAACATAATATTAACGTTGTGGGTATAAGAGAGAACGGAAATTTAAAAGTAAATGTAGACCCAGACCGCCCGCTTCCTCCCGGTTGCAGCCTGCTGCTTATTGCAGACCGGCGTGAGCTTGCTCATCTTAGCTAAGAAGTAAAACATAAATAATATGTGTATCAAGCCGTTCACACCACAACAAATTTAGCTGGCTCAAATTTAGCTTAACATCGTGAGATTATTTTATTTACGATTTGCGAAAATGGCATATAAATATGCTTCGATTTATCCCCAGCAATATGAAAGGTTATGGGAAAATCATAGACTTGGGTCAAATTTTTGAAATCAATTTCTGATTTAACATCATTTATTTCAACAAAAAAACTCGCGGCATAAAAATGCCGCGAGTTTTTTAAGAATTAGGGGCAGTCTTTACAATTATTCTGTATTCAACTCCCCATTCATATTCCTTTTTTTCCATATCTGCTGGTGTGCCTGATTCTCGTATGAGATTTAATGCACGTTTTACCGTATTGGTAAACATCCTAAAATCTCCTCTGCTGGAAACCTTAATATTTTGGTGTGTTTCACGCTGTGTTTTTAGCATTGAGTGTACAAGATCTTCGGTTTGTGAAACATTGAGCTTTTTTCTGCAAACCTCTCTTGCTGCACGCATCTGGCTTTCTTCGTCCGACAAATGTAGCAGCGCCCTTGCATGTCTTTCACTCAGCCCATACTCCCTGATAAGCCTTTTCACCTGCGGTGTGAGCCGTAAAAGTCTCAGCTTATTCGCTACCGTTGACTGAGATTTCCCAAGCTTCCTGGCAAGCTCCTCTTGGGTCATACCCTTATCATGAATCAATTTCCTATAACCTTCTGCTATCTCAAAAAAGCATAAATCCTCACGCTGCAAATTCTCCAGCAGCGCTATGAGCGCCGATTTTTCCTCATCCGCATTAATAATAATCGCAGGTATAGTATCGAGTCCAACATTTTCCGCTGCCCGGAACCTGCGCTCACCTGCAACTATTTCATATCCGTCAAATACTTTTCGTACAGTAATCGGCTGTATAACGCCAAATTCTTCAATAGACGCCGCCAGCTCTTCCATTCCGATAGAATCAAAATATTTTCTCGGCTGGTTAGGGTTCGGATGGATTTTATAAATCGGCAGGCTTATCACCCGTACCTGGTCATCCTGCCTTTTCCTGAACATTGGCAAAAAGCCCGCCTCCTTTCATTATTATACAAGGTGGAAGGTGTAAGACGGCTTAGCGATGGGGGTCACACACCGCAAGATTGGGAGCATACGGTATGTATTTTGGGACCGCTCTGCCGCCTTACAAACCCATTATACCATGTTATATAATTTTTGGAAGCTTTTTCGTATGACCGCATTCGACAGCGTTTTCAGCCTTTCGCGCCTTTCTTCAAATTATAACAACTTCCGATAGGATTTTTTGCCGCAATACCTGCTTTTCTGGGATATTGCATCGGAGTTTGTCTTACTTTTTTTATTATTACAATTTTATGTTCAAGATCGGTAAACGGTATTTGAGTTTCCTTTACCAATTCAACCTTTCCACCCAAAATCTCGATTGCACGTTTTGCTGCCGAAATTTCTTCCTCTGCCGCAGGTCCTTTCAGCGCATACATATACCCTCCGCGCTTTACAAACGGCAAACATAATTCTGCCAATACTGTCATATTAGCAACCGCTCTTGATACCGCCACATCAAAATATTCCCTTTTTCTCCGCGCCGCATCCTCTGCACGCGAATGAACTGTTTCCACCCCGGTTATACCAAGCTCCGAACATACAGCATCTAAAAAGCCTATACGTTTTGCAAGAGAATCCAAAAGCACTATTTCCAGCGACGGATCAATAATTTTAAGCACCAGTCCCGGAAATCCTGCTCCGCAGCCTACATCAATTACTTTTCCGCTCAATTTTGCACACGAAAGCAAAGTTAAGCTGTCTAAGAAATGCTTTGTTACTATTCCTTCATCATCGGTAATTGCAGTAAGATTAATTTTATTATTCCATTCTTTCAGCATTTTAGCATAACAAATAAGCTGCTCTATCTTCCCTTCATCAGCTTCTATCCCCAATTTTTTTATTCCCTCTGTCAGCAGTGTCTTCATCTTTTGCAACCTTTTCCTTATATTTTTCTATATATTCTCTAAGTTTTTCCGCAGGACGAGTCTTTTTCTTTAAGTTAGGGAATGCACGCATAAGACGTATCCTCCCATACTTTTCAGCCATCTCAACTGCTTTTTTACATCGTGCCCGCAAATCCTCTGCATCATAGTTTTCTACCCGCTGTTTACCGTCTATCACCTTATCAGCAAGATTTTGACCTATCCTATCCGATAACACCTTCAGCCTTTGCTCGGTTTCAGCAATAACTCTGAAGCTTCTCCTCAATTTTGCCAAAACCGATACAGTAGCTGAAATATCTGCCACAAATGCCGCGGCAATTACGGCAAGAATAATATATAAAATAGTATCCGGCAATGCCGATACTAATTTAACAATAAGTGGATGTACTGCTTTTACTACAACACAGCATGCCAAACCCCATAAAATAGAAAATTTTAAACATATGTATCCGCTTATATTAAATGCTTCTTCTGAATAGTCCCACCATTTCTCATGGAAAAATTTCTCCAATACAAACCCTGTTATCCATTCCAGCAAGCTTGTAAGTATCATTGCGCCTAAAAAAAGTAAAAATATATTATTACTAAGTCTCTCCAGCAGCGATATTACCGTTATTGCACCTATTCCATATATAGGGCATACCGGTCCGCCCAAAAATCCGCGATTTACAAACTTTCCCTCTACTGCTGCTGCAAATCCGACTTCACAGCACCATCCTAAAAACGAATATATTACAAAATATGTAAAGGTATAAATTACATAATCCAACATTTTTTTCTATCCTTTCGCTAGCACTTGAAATCGCCACTTGTTTCTGATATAATAACCACAAAATATAAAGGAGGTCAGCAAGCCATGCGCAATATAACACTAAACATACTTCTATACCGACGCCGCGCCGGTTTGACTCAGGCGCAGCTTGCAGCCCGCCTTGGCGTTACTCCAAATACCATAGCAAATTATGAAAATGGAAAAACCACCCCGCCAATGGAAACTGTAATACGAATTGCACACATTCTAAATATATCTACCGATCAGCTCTTTGATACTAACATACATTAATATGTATATATAATACATCTTTTGATTTGCATATGTCAAGCCGAAAAATCAATTAACTACCTATTAAAAAACCGGTTTTGCAGTATACTCACTGCAAAACCGGTTTTTATTGTCTTTATCTAAATTAATACATTCCGCCCATTGACGGATCCGGCATAGCCGGCTTAGGCGGCTCCGGTATATCTGCAACAAGACTTTCGGTAGTCAAAAGTGTTGCGGCAATTGAAGCGGCATTCTGAAGTGCGCTTCTTGTAACCTTAACCGGGTCAACAATACCTGCCTGAATCATATCAACATATTCTCCCGACAAAGCGTTGTATCCTACACCCACATCGCAGCTCTTTACTTTATCAACAATGACAGAACCCTCTACACCGGCATTCTTTGCGATTTGCTTTACAGGTTCTTCCAAAGCTTTCAAAACAATACTTACACCTGTCTTTTCATCGCCTTCGCACTCGTCAAGAAGTTTTTCAACGCTAGGCAATACATTTATATAACTTGTGCCGCCGCCGGCTACAATACCTTCTTCAACAGCAGCCTTTGTAGCAGCAAGCGCATCTTCTATTCTGAGCTTCATTTCCTTCATTTCTGTTTCAGTAGCAGCTCCAACTTTAATTACAGCTACTCCGCCTGCAAGCTTTGCAAGACGTTCCTGAAGCTTTTCACGGTCAAAATCAGATGTTGACAGCTCCATTTCATTTCTTATCTGCTTAACCCTGTCAGCAATAGCCTCTTTTGAACCTGCACCGTCAACAATAATAGTGTTTTCTTTCTGGACCTTAACCTGACGCGCACGACCAAGCTGACTTATAGTTGTATCCTTAAGATCAAGACCGAGCTCCTCAGATATAACTTCGCCTCCGGTCAGGATTGCAATATCCTGAAGCATAGCCTTTCTTCTGTCACCAAATCCCGGCGCTTTTACCGGAACACAAACAAATGTACCGCGCAATTTATTTACTATCAATGTTGACAAAGCTTCGCCCTCAACATCTTCTGCTATAATAACAAGCTTCTTTCCCTGCTGTACAATCTGCTCCAACAGCGGAAGAATTTCCTGTATGTTTGAAATCTTTTTATCGGTAATAAGGATGTACGCATCATCAAGAACAGCTTCCATTTTATCGGTATCTGTTACCATATATGGGGTAATGTAGCCCCTGTCAAACTGCATACCTTCAACAATTTCAGAATATGTTTCGGCAGTCTTTTACTCCTCAACAGTGATAACGCCATCAGCTGTAACCTTTTCCATAGCCTCTGCAATAAGTTCTCCAACCTGCTCATTTGCAGCAGATACTGAAGCTACCCTTGCAATATCATGTCTGCCTTCAACAGCTCTTGAATTTTTAACCAATTCTGCAACAGCAGTATCAACAGCTTTCTGTATACCCTTTCTTATAATCATAGGATTAGCTCCGGCTGTAACATTCTTTGCGCCTTCGCGTACAAGTGCCTGAGCAAGAAGAGTAGCAGTAGTTGTTCCGTCACCTGCAACGTCGTTTGTCTTTGTTGCAACTTCCTTAACAAGCTGTGCGCCCATATTCTCAAACGGATCCTCAAGCTCTATTTCCTTTGCAATTGTAACACCGTCATTTGTGATTAACGGCGAACCAAACTTTTTATCCAATACGACATTTCTGCCCTTAGGTCCTAATGTAATCTTTACTGTATCTGCAAGGCAATCCACACCTCTTTGTAATGCGCTTCTAGCTTCTTCGCCAAATTTAACCTGCTTTGCCATTTCAATCTGCCTCCTATTTTATATAACTTTTGCAAGAATATCCGATTGACGAAGAATTGTATATTCTTCACCGTCTACCTTAACTTCTGTTCCTGCATATTTGGAGATAAGTACCTTTTCGCCTACGCTTACCTCCATCTTTATTTCCTTGCCGTCTACTATTCCTCCCGGACCTACTGCAACTACCTCTGCTACCTGCGGCTTCTCCTTTGCCGCGCTGGTCAGGATTATTCCGCTTTTGGTCGTTTCTTCTGCCTCAAGCATCTTTATAACTACTCTGTCTGCCAATGGCTTAATGTTCATTTCATAATTCCTCCTTATTGGATTTTAGCACTCCTTCCTTTCGAGTGCTAATACTATTATACCCCATTTGCTATATATCGCAAATATTGCTTTACTCGAATTTCAGGGATTTTAACCGTATTTAGTTTGATATTCTTTAATTTACTTCATTATTCTCTGTTTTCCTCTTTATTTCAGCCTACAAAATTTTCCAATACACTGTAAGCTTCTTCTTGGGAATCAAACTCAATACCATCGCAAAGCATCTCGGCGTCCTTGGCAGGAAATAAAGACAAATCCAGGCGCTCACTGTATAGAAGTGCGTTTCGCGAGCCTTTTTGGTATAAATTAATATATCCGTCTTCCGCAATCAGCAAAAACACATCCCTCTGTTCTAATACCGTCTGCTCTGCTACTGCTGCCGTGTCCGGCGCTATACTCTCAACCGGCGGCAATTCGGTTTCTTCTCTATCGCGTGGCGAAAAAAATGATGAAAAACTATATATTAACGCCGCTGCCGCGCAAAGATACAAAACTATTCGTTTTTTGTTCATACAAAGACACAGCCTTTCTATATTAATATAACTAATTTTTTACAGTTTTGTAAAAATTTATTCTTAAAATATAAAACAGTTGCAAATTGATGAATTTTGTACTATAATACTTTATAATGAGATAGTTGTGCATAAAAAATTTTTAGGGATAAATAATATCAATTATAAAGGAGGTGCGGCAGCTTTGAAACACGCAAGAAAAAAGCAGACTGGGCAAGAAAAAAAGTCTGTATTACACAATAAAGAACAAAAAAAGCCGCAGCAAGCTTCTGAAAATTATCATCATACAACCGAGGATTTCCGCAGAAAGTACCTTTTTGATGATACAACAGACAAATTCTCACGAAAGTTGGCGGATTCGGGATACAAACCACGCAAACTTGACAGCTACATACCGGCGGAAAGGCTTGAATCCAAGGTTAAAGTAAACCATAACATAGACGACGCCACGCGAAGAATAGATGTTTCTAAAATAGTTTCCGCTGCGGAGGATGATATGAAACGTAAACGTTCCGCAGCTGCCGGCAAACCCGCAGGCAGCCGCAGTCAGACCAAAACCGGTACCAATACAGAAAAGAAAGCCGGAAGAAAAACAACTAAAAAAGCCAAATCTTCCAAACCTCATGCAGTTCTTAAAAAAGTTCTTGCCGCATGCGGCATTATTGTTTTTATCGGCTGCATTATTCTTGTCGGGATAGGGGCAGGAATGTATTCTGCAATTGCAAACGAAATTGAAGAAATGAATATTGAAACGCTTGCGCTCAATTATTCTTCCTTTGTTTATTACACAGATTCGGACGGCAACGCCCAAGAACTCGTACAACTCCATTATGAAGGTGAAAGACGCGTATGGGCAGATTCGGCAGAAATAAGCGATAACTTGAAAAATGCTGCCGTTGCAATTGAGGACCAGCGGTTCTATAAACATAACGGGGTTGACCTTAAACGTACTATTGGCGCTACAATTAAATATGCGCTGTCAAAAATAGGTATCGGCGAATCCTCTTATGGTGGCAGTACATTAACTCAGCAGTTAATAAAGAATATAACAAACGAAAAAGAAAAGAGCGCTCTGCGTAAAATAAAAGAGATGATGCGTGCAATTGCACTTGAAAAACAAATTGATAATAAGGATACCATTTTAACAATGTATCTTAATATAAGCTTTTTTGCAAACCAATGTTACGGCGTTGAGGCTGCATCAAACTTTTATTTTTCAAAACATGCATCAGAGGTCACCATACCTGAAGCTGCAATGATTGTGGGAATTACTCAATATCCTACCTATTATGACCCTATACAAAACCCTGAAAACGCTCTTGAAAAAAGAAATATCGTATTAAGTAAAATGTATGAGCTGGGATATATAACCGAAGAAGAATATAACAGCGCAAAGGACAGCCCCCTTGGACTTAGTGAAGGAGCTACAAACCGAAAAACAACAGTATACTCATATTTCGTAGATCAGGTAATAAATGATGTCACCGCTGATCTTATTGAGCAAAAAGGCTATGCTCAAAATTTTGCTGAGCAACAAGTATACAGCGGAGGACTTAAAATATATACAACCATGGACTATGATGTCCAGGAAGCGATGGAAGATGTTTTTGAAAATAGAACAGGCTTCCCCAGCAGTACCAAACCGCAGGCAGCAATGATTGTTATTGATCCTTATAACGGCGAAATAAAAGGTATGGTAGGCGGCGCAGGCAAGAAAACTGAGCCTCGCGGACTAAACCGTGCCACTCAGTCTAAACGTCAGCCGGGATCTTCAATTAAACCGCTATCTGTTTATGCGCCCGGAATTGAGCTTGGGAAAATCAATTCTGCAACTGTCCTTCGTGACGAAAAAATAACAATAGACGATTGGAGTCCAAGCAATTCCTATACCGGATTTAAAGGTGATATGACGCTAAGAAGTGCAATTGAGGTTTCGGCTAACATTCCGGCAATCAAGGCATTGCAGCTTTTAGGGATAGAAAACAGTTATGATTATCTTACCAATCACTTTGGGTTTACGACCCTTGTTGATGATGATAAGAACCTTTCTGCCCTGAGCTTGGGCGGTATGACCAATGGCGTTACAGTACGCGAACTTGCCGCGGCATATGCTACATTCCCTAATGGAGGAATGTATGTCAAACCGTATACCTATACAAAAGTTGTAGACAGTACTGGCAGAGTTCTTTTGGAAAACACACCGGAACCCAAACGCGCCATCAGCGAATCTACTGCCTTTATAATGACCGATCTTTTGCATGAAGTCATATACGGTTCTTCTGGCACCGGCAAGACAGCTAAGCTGTCTGGTATGACCGCATATGGAAAAACTGGCACCACTAACGAAAATAAAGATAAGTGGTTTGTCGGCTTTACAAAATATTATGTCGGCGCTGTATGGTTTGGCTTTGACCAGCCGCAAAACCTGCGCTCTGTCGGCATAACTAACAACCCTTCCTGTGTAATATGGAAAAATGTAATGAATAAAATTCACAACGGTTTAGATGACGCCGAATTTACTCCGCCATCATCTGTTAAAGCTGCATCCATCTGTTCAAAAACAGGTAAACTGGCATCAAGCGGCTGTCGCTATGCTGAAAAAGATTATTTTGTAGCAGGAAATATGCCAACTCGTTTCTGCAAGTTGTCGCACGGCGGCGCATCATCAGGAACAACAACTACTACCGCTACAAAAGCTCCTGATACCACCGATGAGCAAACAGACTCTGATGAAGGCGATACACCACCAAAACAGACTTCTGGTTCCTCCCAGGCAACTCCCGCCCCGGAGGTAACCGCAGCCCCTGCACATACTCAGGCTCCTACAACGCCAAATACGCCTTCAAATAATTCAGGCTCAAATGCTGACGATGGATTCATTTCACTTGATTAAGGAACTTATTATATATTCGGCTTCTTAAACCGTAGGTAATACGGAGGTATCATCCAATGCACGAACAAATTCTTGAACTGCTTGAAAATAAACAGTATATACAGCTTAAAGAACTGATAGAACATCTTGAACCGGCAGATATTGCTATTACGTTTGAGGAACTTCCCGAAAGACTGCGGCCTCTGCTCTTTAGACTTCTGCCAAAAGAGACTGCAGCAGAAGTGTTTGTCGAACTTGATTCCGACATGCAAGAGGCACTTATAACCGGGTTTTCTGATAGTGAACTAAAAGAAGTCGTTGATGAATTATATGTGGATGATGCAGTTGATATAATTGAAGAAATGCCGGCAAATGTTGTTAAACGAATCCTACGGCATGCAACACCCGAAATGCGCAATGATATCAATCAAATGCTGCGCTATCCTCCCGACAGTGCCGGAAGCCTTATGACAACTGAGTTTGTCGACTTGAAAAAAAATATGACTGTCGAAGACGCCTTTACGCATATACGCCGTACAGGTATGGATAAGGAAACCATATATACCTGTTATGTAATTGACCAAAACCGTATACTTGAAGGGCTCGTGTCTGTAAAAGATTTGCTGTTATCAGATTATTCCTGTTCGATTTCCGATATTATGGAAACAGATATTATCTATGTAAATACTACTGATGACCAGGAAGACGTAGCAATGCTTTTTGAAAAATACGACTTCCTAGCTATACCTGTAGTAGATAACGAAAAACGTCTTGTCGGAATCGTAACCGTCGATGATGCTATCGACGTACTTCAGGAAGAGGCAACTGAAGATATCGAAAAGATGGCAGCTATTACGCCTTCTGATAAGCCATATCTTAAGACTGGAGTATTTGAAACATTCCGGCAGAGAATACCCTGGCTTCTTCTGCTTATGATTTCCGCAACCTTTACCGGAAGTATTATAAACAGCTATGAAAACGCATTTTTAACATACAGCGTACTTACTTCATTTATACCAATGCTTATGGACACAGGCGGTAACTCAGGCTCTCAGTCATCTGTAACTATTATACGCGGTTTATCGCTTGGTGATATAACTTTCAGGGATACCTTCAAGGTACTCTTTAAAGAACTGCGTGTTGCATTTTGCTGCGGCATAACTCTTGCATCTGCCAATTTCATTAAGCTTATGACCTTCGACCGTGTAGGATTTAATATTGCAGTTGTAGTATGTTCCTCTTTGGTCTGTACCGTGCTTTTTGCAAAGGTTATAGGTGGACTTCTCCCTATTGTTGCTAAAAAAATTGGCTTTGACCCAGCTGTTATGGCAAGCCCGTTCATCACAACAATAGTCGATGCGGCATCGTTAATGATTTATTTTAGGATTGCTACCGCCATACTTCACATTGTTTAAAATCTCACAAATACAAAAAATCCGTCTATTTAAATAGACGGATTTTTTATTTTTGTCTCTGTCCGAGATAAGTATTGGTATGCATAACTGACCTTTTTATTCATTTTTTATGAATGCCCAATGAAAAGGAGCAAGGTGTATCGACCTTGCTCCTCCTATGGGATATAC
>CALXUL010000013.1 GCA_944391635.1 uncultured Clostridia bacterium
ACATCAAGAACCATCATCAAACTAAAACCTATCGCAAAAAACACTGTCCCTATATTGGAATGTTTTCCAGTAGCCATTTCCGGAATAAGTTCTTCTACAACAACGTATATCATCGCACCAGCCGCAAAACTTAAAAGATACGGCAAAAGCGGAAGAACAAACCCTGCTGCAATGATTGTCAATAGTGCGCCTGCAGGCTCAACAATTCCCGACAACACTCCCGACAAAAACGCCTTAGGCTTGCTCATACCTTCAGAGCAAAGCGGCATTGATACAATAGCACCTTCAGGGAGGTTCTGCACTGCTATACCTATCGACAATGCCAGTGCTCCCATTGCTGTCAGCGCGGTATTATCCGACAAGTAACCTGCATATACAACGCCTACTGCCATTCCTTCCGGAATATTATGCAGTGCAACTGCGAAAACCATCATAGTCGTTCTTTTAAAACCTGTCTTTATTCCTTCCGGATTCTCACTGTTCTTATGAATATGAGGGATTATATTATCAAGAATAAGTAAAAAAAGTATTCCGCCCCAAAACCCAGCTACCGCCGGAATAAAAGACCATATTCCCTTATCTGACGCCTGTTCAATCGCAGGAATTATAAGACTCCAGATAGATGCCGCAACCATAACTCCGGCAGCAAGTCCCGATAATGCACGCTGCATAGTTTCTCCAAGCATTTTCCTCATCAGGAACACACCCGCCGAACCTAATATTGTCCCGGCAAAAGGTATCATTATACCTATAAATGTTGCAATATCCACGCTTGCCTCCTTAGCTCAAAAATCCTTCAATTATACGGTTCTCTGCTTCCTGTTCTGTAAGACCGAGCGTGCGTAATTTTAATATCTGCTCTCCTGCTATCTTTCCGATAGCAGCTTCGTGTATCAGCTCAGCATCGGCGTTATTCGCACAAAGCCTCGGCGCCGCATCCACTTTTGCATTTTTATCTATGATAGCGTCACATTCAGAATGCCCGCTGCAAGGGGCATTTCCTATTATAGTTGAAATATATGACTGATATGACTCATCACGCGCTACCGACCTTGACGCAATATCTGCCGCCGCGCCATCACCATTTAATTCCACTGTAAATTCGGTATTAGCCGTCTGTTCTTTCTCGGTCATTATACGTTCACGTATTAAAAGCTTTCCGCCTGCCGCGACTTTAGATTTTGTTATACGTGTAGTTTTATCAACGCCGCCTATCTGCGATGTTTCCATCTCGAGTATTCCATTTTCTTCGATATATATTTCTGTAACAGGATCTATCGAACGTATTCCCGTTCCTTTTCCTGTGCCTATATGTTTTTCAAGATAAACCACATGTGCGCCTTTTCCGACAAAAAATCTGTGTATACCGTTATGTCTTGCGGCTTCATCTGTTTGTGTATGCACACCGCAGCCTGCAACTATAGTAACATCCGCATTTTCTCCAACATAAAAGTCATTATATACCAAATCATCAACATCCCCGTGTGTTACGCAAGCAGGTATATATACCTTCTCGCCGTTTGTTCCCGGCAAAATATTTATATCTATACCAGGCTTGTCCGTCTTTGTTGTGATTATTATATTTTCACTTGACTGTCTTCCCGCACAGCCTCCATCTTCTCTTATATTAAATGCACCGTCAAAATTGCCATCCCAATCGGATACAATCTTTAACAGGCTTTTCGTTGTATCATTCATCAAATAACTCCTCCTCTCTGCAGCAAGCCTGCGCAATTGCTCCGGTGCCCGGAAAATTTGTCATAACATCTTCCTGTTTACCGCGCGCTTTTACGCCTCCGTCTGCTATCAAAACTATTTCATCAGCTATACGCAAAATACGCTCCTGATGCGAAATAATAATCAATGTATGTTTTGATGTTTCATGCAGATGCTTAAATACACTTATCAAATTTTTAAAGCTCCATAAATCTATCCCGGCTTCCGGCTCATCAAATACCGAAAGTGCGGTTCCTCTTGCAAGCACCGTTGCAATCTCAATACGTTTTATCTCGCCGCCGGATAAGGTTGCATTAACTTCTCGGTCAAGATAGTTTTTTGCACACAAACCAACATTGCTGAGTATTTCACAAAGTTCCTTTTCCTTAAGCTTTTTCCCAGCCGCAGTTTCAACGAGCTGACGTACTGTGATACCCTTAAACCTAACCGGCTGCTGGAATGCGAAACTCACACCCATTCGCGCACGCTCGGTCACATCCCGCTCTGTTATATCCTCTCCGTCCAGGATTATCCTACCGGATACCGGCTGTTCAATGCCGGCAATTATCTTTGCAAGTGTTGTCTTGCCTCCGCCATTTGGACCGGTAACTACCATCAATTCCCCATCTGATACCTTCAGATTCAGGTTTTTAAGCACGCTCCTGCCTTCCGGGTCATTCCAACATATATTCTGTAATTCTAACATTTACAGCACCTCTTATCTAATCTTTATGTATGACTCATCTATATAAAATTTCGTTTGTCACTAAGATTGTTTTTACTTTACTGACTATATTCGTAAAGTTAGTCATATTATACTATTTTATCTATCTTGTGTCAAGTGATAATAATAATGCAAAAAAAAGCACAAGTTATTGATTTTTTTGTAAATAAAAAACGAATCTTATACAAAATTTTTACATAACATATTCTGCCAAAAAAAACTTTGCATATTCAGATTCGCTTTAATAATATTCTATTTTAAATAATCGTCAATGTTTAGAACTTTTTCTCTCTCCTGCTTTTTTTCTTTTATCTTTGCAACCTGTGCCGACGGCATAATATCACATTTTCTCTTTTCTATCCTGCTACTTCTTACCCCCCACATTACATCCTTTTTTGTTACCCGGTTTCTTGCTTCGCTTTTAATAAGATTAGCAAGCGTTTCAAGCACTCTTACGCAATCCCTGCCGTTTGATACATAACTGCATAAAAGCTCTGCAGCTTCTTTATCAACGCTAATGTCCAGTTTAACCGCCGCATTTTTTGCAATTTCCATCACCTGGTTATATCCAAGCGGCAAAAAGAATATTTCTGTACATCTTGACCGTAATGCGGCAGGAATTTCAGACGGACGTCTGGTTGTCGCGCCAATCAGCCTAAAATCTGCCGGTATGCCATAACGGAAAATATTATGAATATAGTGCGGTATGTTTTTATTTGCTCTTGAATAATATGCGCTTTCAAAATAAACCCGTCTATCCTCCAAAACTTTTAAAAGCTTATTAAGCTGCATAGGTGCAAGTTCTCCAATTTCATCAATAAACAAAACACCGCCGTGAGCATCTGATACCGCACCCTGTTTTGGCTGCGGTATTCCTGCCGGACCATATGCACCTGCTCCCTGATATATAGGGTCATGAACCGAACCAATAAGCGGGTCTGCAAACGACCGTTCATCATATCTTAGGGTAGTTGCGTCAATCTCAATAAATTTAGCATCTTTTGAAAATGCACTGTCGGAAGAACGCTTTGCTTCCTCAAGCGCTACTCTTGCCGCAGCAGTCTTTCCAACCCCCGGCGGACCGTAAATTAATATATGCTGCGGTCTTTTTCCACAAAGTGCGACTTTAAGCGCTTTTATAGCCTGCTTTTGCCCAATTATTTCATCAAAATTTGTCGGACGTACTCGTTCTGTCAGCGGCTCGCCAACTGTTATTTTTTCAAGCTGATTAAGGCGTTCGGATTCACGTTTATCCTCTTCCTTTATTCCTTTTCGCTCATCTCGTCCGGCAAGCACCATATTTAAAAAGTACAAGCCTCCGAATATGAAAAAGAACCCTTGAGCCAATGCTATAAATAATGTCACCCCAAATCCCAGCCTTTCAAAATTCATTTGTCTTAAAATATTTTTTGACAAATAACCGCATATATACTTGAAAAATAGTGCCAAAAGAAGTATAATATTACGGTATTATTAAACTTAAAGCTGGTGATTAATTTGGATAAATCGGAAATTGCTGTCAAAAATTTTTTTGACGGGTATAACTGCTGTCAGTCTGTAACGGCTGCATTTTGCGAAGATTTCGGCATGTCAAAAGAGAACTGCCTCAAAATCAGTGAAGGTTTCGGCGGCGGAATGGGCAGACTTCGCTCGGTTTGCGGCGCGGTCAGCGGGATGTTTATGCTGGCAGGGTTAAAATATTCAAAAGCACAGCCCAAAGACCTTGATACCAGAAAGCTTGTCTACTCGCTTGTTCAGGATATGGCAAGCGATTTTACAGATGAATTTGGAAGCATAATCTGCGCAGAACTTCTTGGCAATTCTCTTCCAGCCGACAAAGGCTCTACGCCTACTCC
>CALXUL010000014.1 GCA_944391635.1 uncultured Clostridia bacterium
TACACTATCACTTTTTGTGTGATGAGAAAACCGGATTAATTGTACACGGATATGATTGTAATGTAAGACAAAAAAAAGGAGTTTTATGGGGCAGGGGAAATTGCTGGCTTGCTGCTGCGGCAATAGAAGCATTAAATCTTATTGACAAATCGTTTCCGGATTATGATAAGTTATACGAAATATACCAAAAGCATATACACGCCGTTTTGAAATTCCAAAGCGAGAATGGCTGGCATACTGTTATTGACCATAATGATACATATATTGAAATGTCTGCAACTGCAGCCTTTGCTTTTTCATTGATGAGGGCTGTTAATACCGGATTTCTTGGTAATGAATACCGTCAATATGCACAGCAGGCGCTTAGGGCTGTTAAAGCTGACATTGATGAAACAGGCGCGGTAATTCATGGTTCGATGGGAACCTGCGTGATGGAAGATTACAGGGATTATAATAATATTGAGTTTGGTTATACATATTTTACGCAAGGACTATGTTTGATGCTCCTTGCAGAGGAATAGAATAAATCTTAAAACAAAAAGAGCCATATGGCTCTTTTTGTTTTAAGGGGTTTTGATTGCACCGCTTTGGTAGGCGCGCACAAGTTCTTTTAGTGCCTGTATTTTTTCGTTTGTTTTTTTACCGGTATCGGTTGCGCCGACTAAAATCCTCTCCGGCGCTAAATCTACCGTCATAAGCGTGGAGTGAATATCTCCGTCATTTACAACAGCATCATTTATTGATGTAAATGCCGAGTGTTCAGACAGAAGAAGCCCATGCGAATTAAACAGCAGAGTATAACCTGCAATACCGGTATGTGGCTGATATGCCCGCGATAGACCGCCGTCAATAACCAGAAGTTTACCGTCGGCTTTTATCGGGCTTTCACCTTTTTTTATATTGACCGGTACATGTCCGTTTACTATATGAGAATATTCGACTCCTCCAAGCCCAAACTCTTCAAGTATTTTTTCGCATACTTCTGATGAGTCTATATGTTTGTAATATGGGTTCTTTTTTTCTGTCCAAGTGGATTCATCATCAATAAAGTACCTTTCAAAAGAGGTCATTTTATTTTTTCCATACAGCGGCGAATGGCTTCCGCACCATAAATACCACATGAAGTCCTCGCCGTATTGCTTTTCAGCTGACCCATGCTGACCAAAATACCCGCTTCTTGCTATTTTTTCGCATAAATTAAGAAGTTCTCTTCCTTTTACCTTTTTGCCGCATAATTCTATCTCTGTGAAGGTTTTGTCTTCGTTCATAGGTATACAGCCATGATAAAGCAGATTACCATTACATGTTAGGTACATGCTTCCGCGCCTAAACAGGAATTTAATATGCTGCTGGAGTTTTTCCGAATGAAGAAAGCTTGTTTTCAGTCCATCCATCAGTTCTGATTCTTCCTTCGTCAAACGGTATGGATCCTCCGGGTCAATGGTTGGAAAATTAGTGTCACGCATATGATATGTTTTTGAATCAATCGTTATCGTCCCGTTCTGGTAATTGATTTTATCCAGGAGAAGATGATCCTGCATTTTAAATTCCGGATGCGCCTTTATCAGTTGTCCCTCAAGTTTAAACTGTATAACAGCCATTGCCTTATGTATTTTTGCCCAGTATAGAACATCATGCTGGGTAATATTTACGCGGTTAGGGTTGCGCGGGATAAAACATTCACAAGGGTCATCTCCGTATATTTCAAGCGCAAACACTGCAAGCGGGCGTGTATTAATTCCATATCCGTCTTCAATACAGTCGAAATTACAGTATTTGGTGGAAACAGTTATCGTACTTGCAATACATGCAAGACTGCCTGCCGCAGCGCCCATCCAGGAAATATCGTGGTTACCCCACTGTACATCTACATTATGATAGTTCATAAGCCGGTCAAGAATTATATCTGCGCGCGGACCGCGGTCAAATATATCGCCTATAATATGCAGGCTTCCGATTGCAAGCCGCTGAATAAGCTCCGACATTGCCACTATCACAGCGTCCGCCTGGTCAAGTTCAATTATATTGTCAATCATGCTGGTATGATAAAGTTCTTTGTTGGGGTCATAATAACTGTCTGAATGAATCAGTTCGTCAATTATGTCGCCGTAATCATCCGTCATCGCACGCCGGACTGCCGCGCGCGTATATTTTGACGATACAACTCTGCAAATCTCAATAAGATGATAAAGCGTTATTTTATACCAGTCGTTGATATTGTCTACTGTGCGCTTGATATGTTCAAGCTTCTGTTCAGGGTAGTAAATAAGCGTCGCAAGAGTACGTCGGTCTGCCTCTGACATGGTTTTGGAATACACATTGCTGATTTTGTCTTTTATTACGCCCGACGCATTTTTAAGAATATGAAGAAAGGATTCATATTCGCCGTGGATATCGCTCAGGAAATGTTCGGTAAGTTTGGGAAGCTGCTGCATAGACTGAAGCTTTATAATTTCTGCGCAGGCAGAGCGTATCGTTGGGTAGCGTTCGGATAGCAGCGATAAATATTCCTTTGTCAATCATATCCCTCCTAAATGAGTAAGAATAAATTCGGTTATGTACACAGCCGCAGCTGCGGCTAAAGCTGTTGCAAGCAGTCCTTTTTTGAAAAATGCCACAATACAGGCGCATATAAGCCCGCAAGCGGCTGAAATGAGGCTGCGTGTAGAGTATAGTATGGCTGGAAAGGTCATGGCGCCGAGTACGGCATATGGAATATAATAGAAAAAATCGCGTATAAACCTCGATTTTATCTCACGCCGGAAGATTGTAAGCGGCAGCATACGGATTAGGTATGTTACCGCACAGGTTACGGCTATGACGAGCAGATAGTATTTCATTTATTATGTTCCAGCCTTTCAAGCACAGTATTATATCCATCGGCACCGTAGCTAAGACAGCGGCTTACCCGGCTTATTGTTGCAGTCGATGCTCCGGTTTTGGCAGCTATATCGGTATAGACCTCTTTATTTTTCAGCATAATCGCCACAGCAAGACGCTGGCTCATGGATTTAAGCTCATTAACGGTACATAAATCTTCAAAAAAATTCCAGCATTCTTCGGGTGTTTTAAGCGAGAGCACTGCCTTTATTAAAGTTTCTGTATTTTCGTCTTTAAGTTTGCTGTTCATTAAAAAGAAAGCCCCTTTCCATACCTGTATTCCTTATTTTATTGTAACACTTTCGCTTGCGAAAGTAAAGAATATTTTTGGCAGGATTTGAACATATTAACAACAGGTAAAGGAGCGTGGTGTAGGGGTGATAGTACCTTTAATAAGAACCCTTATATTATATTTTCTTGTTGTATCGGCAATGCGGATAATGGGCAAAAGACAAATCGGCGAGATGCAGCCGTCCGAGCTGGTGGTGGCAATTATGATATCCGACCTTGCGTCAATTCCTATGCAGGAGTCGAATATTCCGCTGTTTTCAGGGATAATTCCGGTGCTGACACTGCTTGTGTCGGAGGTCGCAATGTCATATTTTTGCCTTAAAAGCGCGAAGTTCAGAAAAATATTTACCGGTGAGCCGAGCATTATAATATATAATGGCAGGGTTTTGGAAAATGAGCTTAGAAAACTCCGTTTCAGCCTGTCTGACCTGATTGAACAGCTTAGAATAAGCGGCTGTTGTGCAATCGGCGAGGTACAGGTGGCGGTGCTTGAAACAAATGGACAGCTTAGCGTTATCAAAAAATCACAGTTTTGCCCTGTAACGGTAGGCGATATGCGGCTTGGAAATGTTGAAGAACAAAACCTTCCATACTTCATTATAATGGACGGGCAGGTAAATTATTCCGAATTAAAGCGCGCCGGCAAAAATAAAAAGTGGCTGGATGAGGAATTGCTGCGCCGGGGCTATAAAGGCGTGGAGGAAGTGTTTTTGGCGGAACTGGATAATAGCGCCAATCTTTTGGTGCAGGAAAAAGAAAAAAGGCAAAAGGAAGATAGGTAAATGAAAAGCTTAATAGCAGCATTGGTTGCCGCCGCAGTGCTCGCAGGTGCAGTTGTGAGCTATTCGGTGTATATAAATGGTCTTGCATCGGATTTTTATGAATATACCGACAGGGTACAGCAAGGAATAGACGCTAAAGATTTTGAAGCCGCCGCCGAAGCGGCAAGACAGCTTTCGGACGAAATGAGAAAAAGGCAGGATTTTCTTGGTATAATAATTGACCATAGCGAGCTGTTTGAGATGCAGCAGACCGTAACGGAACTTGTGTGTTATCTTGATGATGGTCAGGCAGCGCACAGCAGGGCGTCTTGTGCTGCGGCTGTGATGATGATTGAAAGATTTGCAGGCAATGCCGCGCCGTCCTGGTTTAATATACTCTAATTAAATACTTTACTTTTTGTGGTAAATGCGGTATAATTAAGGTGATTTACAAACCATAAAAAGAAAGGAAAACAATAAATGGGAAAGTTATTCGGAACAGATGGTATACGCGGTGTGGCAAATGCTGAGCTGACCGCGGAGCTGGCATTTAAAACCGGCAGGAGCGGCGCGTATGTTTTGACAAAAAACGCCGGACGCAGACCCAGGATAATAATAGGTAAGGATACCAGAAAATCAGGGGATATGCTTGAGGCGGCATTAACTGCCGGGCTTTGCTCTGTGGGTGCAAAGGTTATACCGCTTGGTGTAATCCCGACGCCGGCAGTGGCATATCTGGTACGTAAATATAAGGCGGATGCAGGTGTGGTTATATCCGCATCCCATAACCCCTGCGAGTATAACGGTATCAAATTTTTCAATTCTGAGGGCTATAAGCTGAAAGATGAGATAGAAAACGAGATTGAAGATTATATCGAGGGAAGAAAAAGTATCGGCGAACTTCCGACGCATGGCAATGTAGGATATGTAGCTACAAACCATAATGCAGTGGAGGATTATGTTCAGTTTGCCATTTCCACAATTGACTGCCGGCTTGACGGCTTAAAAATCGCAATTGACTGCGCTAACGGAGCAAGCTACCAGACAGCGTTTTTGGCGCTTAATAAGCTGGGCGCGAATGTCGAGGCGATACATAATACGCCTGACGGAGTAAATATTAATGCAATGTGCGGGTCTACGCATATGGAAAGCTTAAAGGCATATGTAACATCGATAGGCGCGGATGTAGGAATAGCGTTTGACGGTGATGCGGACAGAATGCTTGCTGTAGACGAGAAAGGTAATTTGATAGACGGCGACCAGATAATGGCTGTATGTGCTAAAAGTCTGATGGAGCAGGGCAAGCTTGCGAAAAATACGCTTGTGGCAACGGTTATGAGTAATCTTGGATTATTTTTGGCAGGCGAAAAGCTGGGCATAAATATACCAAAAACCAAGGTGGGTGACAGGTACGTGCTGGAGGAGATGCTTGATAAAGGTTATGTGATAGGCGGGGAGCAGTCAGGACATATAATTTTCCTTGAGCATAACACAACCGGCGACGGGTTGGTAAGCGCGCTGCAGTTTTTGTCGGTGCTGAAAAAAAGCGGAAAAAAGGCTTCAGAGCTTGCATCAATAGTAACCGTACTGCCTCAGGTACTTAAAAACGCCCATATCAAACCGGAGAATAAGTCGAAATATATGCAGTTCCCTGAAATAGCAGAGGCTTGCAGGGCTTTGGAAGAGGAATTTTCCGGCGAGGGCAGAGTCTTGATTCGTCCGTCGGGTACCGAGCCGCTGGTTAGGGTTATGATAGAGGGGCAGGATATAGAGTATATTGAGAAAAAAGCAGAGGAATTGGCAGATTTGATTGAAAAAATCTGCGGATAAAAAAATACAGACTCCGATAATAACAGCTTATAAATGCTGCAATTTGGGGTCTGTTTTTTTATTAGAATTTAAAAAGTGGATATACAGCATAAAGTATATTCCAGATTACGGCAAGAAAAAGTGTGGCAAGAACCGCTTGCGGCCTTGCGGCATTTCTGCCGTAGATGGCAGCCTGGATAATGGGACAAAGAACTATAAATATACCGATAAAGACGAGGATGGTTGCAGATGAGATATAACTGGTAAGATTTAAAAGCAGAAAGATTAACTCGGCTAAAACTAATGACGGAGAAAAACTTTGCAAAAGGCAATATCCTGCGCGCTTTATCGTCCGGAAAGACGCTAAAAAGCCGCAGACTCCGCCGGCTGCTGCATATATGAGTAATTTTTGAATTAATTGGGGCGCGGAAAAAAGAGCATATGTTTTTGCAAAAAATAAAGATGCAAGATATTCGCCGCCTAAATATGCAAGAAAAAAAACAGCCCCCAAAAGCGAACAGGAAATGGCGTCTTTGCCGCTTCTTGCAATTAAGCTTGCGCCTATTATGGCTATTAAAACATTTATAAACGGAGGTGTTAAAAGAACGTAATATAACAGCATAACCGATAATATTCCTGCCAGAATGCCGCAGCTGATAGATAAAAGAAGTTTTAAAGACATATATGTTGTTTTCATTTTAAATCTCCTTAATTTAAAAAATGCAGTTCATAATATAGTAGACAGCAGGCATAGTTATCAGCCCGGCAAGAGTGGTTATCAGAATTCCTTGTGAGGTATAGGCGGTATCGCCGCCGTATTCAAGAGTTAAAACCGAGATTATTGTCTGTGACGGTACGGCGATTTGCATAATAACCGCGCCTTTTGCCGCAAGGTCAAGGGGCAAAAACTTTATAACAAAGATCATTGCAGTGGGGATAAAAAGCATTTTTATAAATATAATCACAAACATCGAGCTTATATACTTTATCTGTCCGAGCTTTACCTCGGCAAGAACCATTCCAATGAAAAGCATTGAAAGATAGGTCGTCATACCGCCTATACCGGTGGTTATTTCAAGCACAAGCCCTGAAAACCTAAAACCGCACAGCATCATTATAAAGGATAGGAAGAATGCAATAGTACAGGGATTAATAATGTTTTTTAGAGTCTGCTTTAGGGACAGCTCTTTGTTTTTGCCCAGCCGGTTAAGGCGGCATACGACAAAGGTCCAGACAAAAATATCATTTACAAACTGGAAAACTGCTGCATAAAAAAGCCCTTCTTCGCCAAACAGAGCGCTGATAAGAGGATAGCCCAGAAATGCGAC
>CALXUL010000015.1 GCA_944391635.1 uncultured Clostridia bacterium
GGCGCGCGGTTTATATTTGGCGATGAACTTACCGCAGAGGTAGAATCAGTGACCGATGACGGGGCGCGAATAGTAAAATTTGAGTTTGATGGGATTTTTGAAGAAGTATTAGACCGTTTGGGCGAAATGCCGCTGCCTCCGTACATAACAAAAAAGTTAGAGGATAAATCGCGGTATCAGACAGTATATGCCAAAAATTCAGGGTCAGCAGCAGCGCCGACGGCAGGGCTTCATTTCACACCTGAACTGCTTGATAAGATACGAAATAAGGGCGTTGATATACAGTTTGTAACGCTGCATGTGGGGCTTGGTACATTCCGTCCGGTAAAGGTCGAAAATATAGACGAGCATCATATGCACTCAGAATATTATTATCTTCCCCAAACTGCTGCTGATGCCATAAACAAGGCAAAAGCCGCAGGAGGCAGAATTATTTCGGTAGGTACTACCGCAACAAGAGTGCTTGAAACCGCAGGCGCAAAGGGCAGCGAACTTACAGAATGCAGCGGCTGGACAGATATTTTTATCTATCCGGGCTATAAATTTAAGGTAATTGATGCACTCATCACTAATTTCCACCTTCCGGAATCAACTCTTATAATGCTGGTTTCAGCGCTTGCCGGAAGAGAACATATTCTTTCCGCGTACCGCGAAGCAGTAGAGGAAAAATACCGGTTCTTTTCTTTTGGTGACGCGATGTTTATTTATTAAAGGAGATACTATGTTTAAAATTTTGCATACAAACAAAAAAGCACGCCGCGGCGAATTTACCACGGTACACGGCACGGTACAGACACCGGTATTTCAGAACGTGGGGACTCTTGCAGCAATAAAAGGCGCGCTGTCAACAGAGGACCTTAAAACGGTCGGCTGCCAGATAGAGCTGTCAAATACGTACCATTTGCACCTTAGACCCGGCGACGATGTAGTGCACGATATGGGCGGGCTGCATAAATTTATTAATTGGGATCGTCCGATACTGACCGACAGCGGCGGCTTCCAGGTGTTTTCACTTGCAGGGCTTAGACGGATTTGCGAAGAGGGCGTGACCTTTAATTCACATATCGACGGCAGAAGAATTTTTATGGGTCCGGAAGAAAGTATGCGGATACAGTCGAATCTTGCATCAACAATTGCAATGGCATTTGATGAGTGCATAGAAAACCCATCGCCGTATGATTACGTAAAGGCCTCATGCGAGAGAACATACCGCTGGCTTTGCCGCTGTAAGGACGAGCTTATGCGGCTTTCAAAAGAACCTGGAACGATTAATCCGCAGCAGCTTCTTTTCGGAATCAACCAGGGCGGAACATATGATGATATAAGAGTATGGCATATGAAAAAGATATCCGAGCTGGATCTTCCCGGCTATGCAATCGGAGGGCTTGCAGTCGGCGAAACAGCAGAGCAAATGTATCATATACTTGACGTAACACTGCCTTATGCACCGGAGGACAGACCAAGATACTTAATGGGCGTCGGAACGCCGGAGAATATAATTGAAGCGGTTTGGCGCGGAGTGGACTTTTTTGACTGTGTAATGCCGTCGAGAAATGCCCGTCATGGGTTCATATTTACCTGGAAAGGCACAATGAACATGATGAATCAGAAATATGAACGCGACCCGCTTCCAATCGACCCTGACTGTGGCTGTCCAGTTTGCAGAAATTATTCTCGTGCATATATAAGACATCTGTTTAAAGCAAAAGAAATGCTTGGGATGCGCCTTGCCGTAATGCATAATCTCTACTTTTATAATGAGCTGATGGCAAAAATCAGAGAGGCAATAGAAGAGGACAGATTTGAAGAGTTTAAAAATAAATATACTAATGTACTATCAAGACGCAATTAGTTTTTTAAGTCTGTGTGAAAAGGTGTTTTGTTTGGAAAATTTTAATATACGAACAGATTTTGGAGCAAACAAATGAAAAAAAAGAGAGCAGAAAGGCTCATTTTAGCTGCCGCAGTTTTGGTTTTGTGCATTTGGACAATTTACTGCAACATAACCGTCGGCTTGACAGAATATAAAATTAAAGATGATAATATCCCCGAAGCGTTTGACGGGTTCAGGATAGCACAGATTTCTGATCTTCATAACGCAGCATTTGGCGATAACAATATCAGTATCATCACCAAGCTTGAAAAAGCCAGCCCGGATATTATAGTAATTACCGGAGATTTGGTAGATGCAAGGCATACCGATATAGATACAGCTGCCTCGCTCACAGAACAAATAGCAAAAATTGCGCCGTGTTATTTTGTAAATGGAAATCATGAAGCATGGCTTTATTCAAAGTATAATAAACTGATTAGCCGTCTTGAAGACGCCGGAGTTAATATTCTAAAAAATCAAACCGTCAAAATTAATAAAGACGGCGAAAGTATACAGCTTGCCGGAATTGATGACGCGGACTTTTTTGAAGATATTGAAGACACAAAAGATGCTGTATCAACTGCAATAGATATGACAAATCTTGGTGATGGATATAAGATTTTACTTTCACACCGTCCGGAGATGTTTGATATATATGAACAAAAAGGTATAAATTTGGTATTTTCCGGGCATGCACACGGCGGACAGTTCCGCCTGCCGTTTATAGGCGGGCTTATTGCGCCGGGTCAGGGGCTTTTCCCCAGATATGACGGCGGAGTTTACAGAAAAAACAAAACCACAATGGTTGTAAGCCGTGGAATCGGCAACAGCATTATACCCGTGAGAATTAATAACCAACCTGAAATTGTTTTGGTTATTTTAGAAAAATAACTATTTAAATAAAAAATAGCCCGCAGAAATACGGGCTATTTTTTTATTTATATGTTAACAATTTATTAATTCAGCAGCATGTGCTTGCCTATGAATGTATAAAATTTATCATAAAAAACCCAAGGGGACAAGGTTTTACCTTGTCCCCTATTACAATACACATTAAATGTGATGTCGGCTATTTACCACTCAACGCCTACTGCATAGGTATAGTTACCATCTGTTGCTTCAGCAGCGCCTGCTGTTGTAACCTGTACACTTTCGGTAATAATATCGACAACATCAAACTTTTCAATATCAATTACCGGTGTTGAATAAGTCTTTTTCATCAATATCACACCTCTCTTATTGTAATGCACTGTAAGCTACAGCACTACTTGTATCAGATTCACCTGAACCGGTCTCTGTAACTGTCAGAGAAATAGCATTGTTCAGACGAGCTTCTGTTGTCATCATATAAACAGCAAACTCAACGTCACCATCAACTTCTATATTACCGAATAATACATTCATCTCTTTTGATTCGCCTGTGGTTGTATCGTTAAGTGTAGCTTTAACGCC
>CALXUL010000016.1 GCA_944391635.1 uncultured Clostridia bacterium
CCGGTATAATATTAAGCATTTTAAGTATTTCCATTTTATTGAGAGCATCCCGATTGACATTGTCAGACAAATCCTCATCCGCAAAAACCGCTAACGACCCTGTTATCACAAAAACACTCAAAAGCAAGCAAATTGTTCTTTTAATAAACTTCATTATTTCATTTCCTCCTTTTACTTCAGCATATCAAGTGCCCGATAAATAATCGTTGCCGCCTGCGCTCGGGTCGCCTCGCCCATTGGAGAAAATTCAGTTTCGCTTATACCGTTTACAACTCCAATTGCCGTCATATTGCTGACAGCAGTCCGCGCATAATCTGCAATATCATCCTTATCATCAAACATCAATTCTCCCGAATTCGGAAGGTCAACTCCCTTCAGGCCTAAGGAATTATTCAAAAGAACCACCATATCCTGACGTGTCAGCTTGCTTCCGATGCCAAAACAATCATTGCCGATTCCGTTACAGATTCCATTTTCATAAGCAATATTTACCCATGAACAAAACCAATCATCATCTTCTACATCCGCAAAATGATTTGTATAATTTGAATTACTTAAACCCATAGCTCCAATCAGAATTTTTACAAACTCTTCTCTGGTTACCGCAGCATTGGGTTTGAATACGTTTTCTTCAACTCCGTCCACAATACCTTTGTCTGCAAGTGCTAAAATCGCCTCGGAAGCCCACTCTACAGAATCAATATCTGAAAAGCTTTTGCGTATTGGCGCGGCATTTTGCGTACTTCCGATTGGTACGGTATATTCACCGCTAACTTTATTGGACGAAAAACTTCCGCCGCTGCCGGAGCCGCCTCCACCGCCGGAGCTATTGCTCCCTCCGCCTTGCGGTTTATCGTCTGATACCGCATCAAACGCGGCTTTAAGACTATCCGCAGTATAATCTTTACGGAACAGCTGTTGATAAACGCTGTCAGATTTTGTACTGGTAATGCCTATTTCAGAGCCATAAGCAAGCAAAGCGGATTTGAAAGCCCCATAACCACTTCCATAGCGCGCATTTGTTAAAATAACCGCTATCTTCCAAGCCTTTGTAAATTCATTCAGTGTTGCCGTTCCCGAACTTTTTAATGTTTCTGTAAATTTCTTCTCAAAGTATTTCTGTATTTCCGCATTTTTTACTACGTCATCATATGCTTTGATTAAACCATCCTCTGTTTGATAAATGTTGTCCTTATATTTTTCCAAATTAATAGAAGTATTTTTCTTTGCCGCTTCCAAAATCATAAAATCAGTAAAAATATTCACATTATCAATCATTTCTTCAGCGCTTGCCGCATTTGACGCAAGATGTTTTCGATATGCCTTTAACGTATCTGAATTCAGTTCATTTTCCTCAAGCGGCGCGGAGTTCAGTCCAAGATTATCAAATTCCAATTTAAGCTCCGCAGCAAATTCTTCATCTGTTTTCACGGAATTTGCCGCCAAGGTGTTTATTTTTCCTATAGTCTCGGCATAAGCTGCTTTTGATGCTAAATTCACTGTTATATTCTGAATGTATTCACCATGATTTCCGACAATTCTAATCTCATGTGAAAGAGCTTTTGCTGTCTGAGCCGGTATGTCTTCCTCATTGTAACCGATAACAAACGAAAATCTGCCTGTTGTCGGGTCTGCTTTCTGCTGACCTATATACAAAATCGCATTTTCCTTTTCAGCCTCTGTTTTTCCGTTTAACCCGTTAAATGATTCTCCGCTTCTGAGTGCCTGAATCGTTACAATTCCGTCCATATCCCAACCGTCCGTAAGCTCACCGGAAATTTCAAGCCGTTCTTTGCTGAAATCGCACTTCTCTTTGTATTCAATACCGCCCTTCGCCGTTAAATCGGCTGTATAGCCGTCATATGAAATCATAGATTCCAAATCTCTCAACAACATAGCCTTTACAGATGCACAATTTTCTGGAACTGCCTTTGACGATATTTCTAAACTATTGCTGGTGCTCGCCGGTGCTGTAATTTTATGAACAGCTGTTTCTATGGCTCGATTGTTCTCATCGTAATAGCTGACAACACAATCTATATTTTGTTCCGTCAGCAACGAATTGATATATTCTATATTCACCTTCAGTTGACCGCCTGCAATCGGCATCGTATTCTCCAAAACTGTATCATTCTCGCAAATTGAAGAAATCTTTGCAGAGATACCGCCGTTCCCTGTAATAAACGTACTGCTCAGATTTTCGCTTATTTGTGTACCAATTCCGTTTTCTATATTCTCAACAGTCAGCGTATATGTCTGATTAGGCTCTAATAAATGTTCAAAATTCATTAAATATTTTGTTTTGTCTTTTTCACCTGTAAACAAAACCTCTGTCCCGTCCGCTTTTGTCAGATGTATTCCGCTCTTTGCCGATTTGTCTGTAATTGACGTGCCAAAATCCAAAGCTATACTTTTAACTGCCGGGCTAATCTCATTCGTATATCCGACTTCCGTTCCGTCAGCCGTAATAAATGAAATATTTTCCTCCGTAAGCTTCGGAGCTATAAACTCACGCCTGATTGAAATATTATCAATAAGGGTGCCGATATCTTTCCAATTTCTAAATCGAATACCCGAAAAATGATCTATTAGTTCTGATGAATAATCAGCTGTCATATTTGTAAATTTACGGTTTATAACATTTCCAATCGGAGAGTTGTTCGCATCAAAAGCCTTAGTAGTTACCATTCTTGTATTCACATCAATAATATGTTCAAAACGATACCACGCTTTATCCCTGATAGGTGCAATGGTCATTCCGCGTTGTCCGTCGCCAAAATTCGGATTTACAGAAGCCAAATTATCACGAACCTCCAGCAGCATCAGACTGCCATCTTCAAATCCGTTCATCTTCATCGGTGCGTCAACAATAAAATGTGTATCTACCCCTTCCGTATAAATCCAATAAGAGATGTTGTATACGCCTTCATAAGCGCCAGCTGAAAATGTTGTTAAATTCACCCCGTTATCGGCACGGTTGATACACAAAGACGGACTCAGCGAATCACCTTCATAAGCAGAGGATATACTCACATTTTCACTGTTATTTATTACAAGCCCCAGGCGGCGCGCATCAGCCACTGTACTACACCCCGTAAAATCCATATTATCAACCAAAATAATCGAATCCTCAGGCTTAGGCGTTTCTGTTTCTATTTCCTTAAGTATAATGTCTTTTATTTCAATTGTTTTTCCTGTTTCATTATTCCATGCAATTATCCCCAGAGGCATAGCATCGCCAAAGAACTCCTCACTTTCCGCATAATATGAGTCCTTCCACAAGCCCGTAATTTTATCAGACTGTGCCAGCACATCGCCGTGTTCATTCTTGATCGTATATTTCATATAGCGATTATCCATGCTCTCACACCATTCGGTTTCGACGGTATACCATGTATTAACCGCCTTCAGGCTATCATCCTTTGCATTGAATTTTGGCTTGGTTTCATTGCCGTCTTTATAATACGCCCCTTCAAAGCCCTGTCCGGGGATATAATGTCCCCAGCTTATTGTATTTGTATCGTATACATGGACAGCATTTGCGGTTTCTTCCTGAGCCTTGATTGTATAACTCAGTATATGAACTGCCGCTGAATTATAATTTAACTTTCCAAATTCTATTATAGGATAAGCGCCGCTGTCTATCGTCCATACATCACCGTCAGCATACCATGTTCCCAGAGTTTTACCGCCTGTCGGATCCGGTTCACCCGGCGTCACAGTCGGCTTTGGTTGTTCTTTGGATTCCGTTTCATTAATAACAATATCCTTTACCTGAATTGCAGAGTTTGACAAATTATAAATGTAAATTGTAGTAGGTAAAATACTTTCCAAGCCCTCCGGTCGTCCATCCCAGTAATCCGCCCACAAACCGGAAATTTTATCGGAGGCTGCAAGTATCTCCCCTTCTTCATCCTTAATTGTATATTTCATGTACTTATCATCACTAAGCTCGCACCATTCGGTTTCAACGGTATACCATGTATCAAATGCTTTGAGCGCTTCATTCTCCGCGCTGAATTTCGGTTTGACCTCGCCGTCTTCGGTGTAATACGCTCCTTCAAAGCCCCGTCCGGGCAAATAAAGCCCAAAGCTCGCAGGAAGATTGTTGCCGTATACGCTGATTTTTCCGTCTGTACCCTCAGTCGCTTTAATTTTATAGCTGAGCGTATATACCGCACTCGTATTATAATTTATTTCTCCGAATTCCACTGCCGGATATGCTCCGCTTTCCACTGTCTTTACATTATCTCCGGTATGCCACGAGCCAAGACTCGTAACCTTATCCTCAGCAAATACCTTAGGGACAATTCCGACACTTACCGCAGACACTATACATAATGATAAAATCACACACACCAATTTCTTCAAATAATTCATTTTCATCCTCCTCCTTTTCCTGATTTATTTTTCTAAAGTCATTATTCCGAATGTATTTACGTCTTTATTGTTCGCCAAATCGCCGTTATATGCAAGCCAGCCGCGCGAGCCTGTGTCAACATCGTTTAACAGCGCTGCAAATTTCAATTTTTGATTGGCATGAGGAACAAAATCTTTGTTTATAAGCTCTGTCCATGGGATTGCAAATTCATAAATTGTATATTTGCCGCTGCGCTTTACGGCTGCTTTACTGTTCTCTATTACGACCCATGTCGGCAGCCCGTAATAAGAAGAATATCGAACTACCGCCGAGCCAAAATCAGGAACATCGCCTACACCGATTTCGGTATACGCGCGGTCACCGTTTGCTAAACCCTCCACGCGGTCGTCTATTCCAAACTGAATACAGTCTGCGCTCCACATATATGTTGCATCACCATCATACTTTGTGTAATGTACATCATCTTTAACACATACCAGCATATACAGATTTTCTTCATCCCACATAGAAAGTGCGGAAAAGCTTGCATCTTCTGGTCCTTTCCATTCTTTATCACCCGAGCCTTTATCCGTTCCGTAATGTTCTGCGTCATAAGCACCAAACCAAATCCCGTCCCATTCTCCTTTGTCCCATTTTCCGTCAATCGTAGGTTTCTTCTCTGCATATTTTGCCGATGTAAAATCAAGCTGCTTTGAGATATCCGTTTTATATCCATTATTCAGTGCCAAATTCATTTGAAGCTCATAATTTGTTTTTGTTGCCGCATCGGGCAGATTTAAGTATATTGTCACAGCTTCTCTCGGAGAAAGAGAAGAAAATGTCCGCGGTATAATATATTTAGCTTTATCCTCAGGCGCGGTAACCGTAATTGTACCCGATATGGCATTTTCATTGCTGAGATTTGTAATTTCTACTCTCGCTCTCCAATGGTCAGAGCCTTTCGCGGTTTGCTCCGATGTAATAACAACATCTATCGGCTCGGGACACATCTGTGCGACCGCAGTATCACGATATATCATTTCTCCGTTTTCGTTAAACACCTTGAGCTTAAGCCTTATATCTTCCTTCATCTCTTTTGATGTCCGAAGCGTAACTTTTATTGTTCCGTCTTTTTGTTCTTCGCTTTTTTCAATAGAAATGAAATCGTTTTCTTCAGCAACAATACGAACTTTTTTGCCGGTATTGTTCCTCATTGTAAAACTGATTGCTTCTCCCGGAATTACCGTATCAACCATATTTCCGGGGATAAGTACTGCCTGAGAATTATCAACTCGTTCAAATTTCGAAAAATTCCCTGTTAAATATATCGGATCGGTATTGATTCCAAGACTGAAAACCCCATTTTCGGAGATAAGTGTTTCAAGTTTATTTCCATAAGCATCATATACCTCCGCCTGACCCGCGCCCAAATCAAGCGTCATAAACTGCGCGTCATACTCACTTTGCAAAAGCACAACATCCTTTTGCATTGCTTTATTATAAAAATGAAATGCGTATGTTGTATCTTCTTGAATTACTTCCTTTGCCTCCGCAGCAGCACCAATTAAATTATTCATTGCACAAATTGACAAATATGCCGGCTTGGCACAGTTATTGACATCACTATCTCTCGGCGTTCTTAATACACCCCAATTACCTTCAATTTCTCCTGCCTCTAAATCATCCTGCATACGGAATTGAATGGTGGTTTCCGCCAAATCATAGCACTCCTGCAATGCGTATGCCATAACGTAATTGCCCATTCTCTCTCTCATTGAGTAATGACTGCTAAATCCAAACTCCGTCCACCATATCGGTTTTTCATCGCCGTACTCACGCATCAGAGCCTGCATATCCTTTGACATATTTATAATTTTCTGCGTATCAAAATGTCCTGACCAATCATATGGATGCACGCCCGCGACATCCATATATTTCAGTCCTCCCGCCTCGAACACGCGCTTATTGAACGCAGGGTCAATCTGCGCGGTTTCAAGACCTATGACAATAGCTTCCGGATTACCTCTTTTAACAGCATTATAGGCTACTTCCATAATCTTTACATAATGCTCCGGAGTTTCTCCCTGAGCGTTAAAAGAACCATTGTATTCATTCCATATGGCAAACGCCTGCACAATCCCTTTGGTTTCTCTTGCTAACCATTCGCACCATTTCCCGTAAGCTTCAAGCTCACTCTCTGTAGTCGGAGCATCAACCGTACCCGCATAATCTGAACCATAATGGATCGGATTTGAATATAGCAGTCCAAGCTCGGTATACATTCCCGCTTCATGCGCCAACTCTATCTCTCGCCGCTGCTCGTCCGGTATTTTGTAGACGCCCGGCGAAAGTTCAGATCTGCTCCATTGAATTTCTTCGCGATTCCATCTCATACCGGCTCTTGCTGCAATACCGGCAGCCACACCATTCGGGGCAGACCAATCATATGAGTTAATTAACAACGCCGTACCGTAGTTATCGTTGATATTTTCTTTCGTTACTTCCCACGCCAATGAATATTCGGTATTCACTGCAAACGGTATTTTTGCTTTATCTTTACCATCCGAATATTTAAACTCGCCCTCAACCGATAAATTATATATACCGTATTTATCCGCCGTCGGCTTTATGATAAGCGGCGTTACTTTCCCTGCCGGAAATGAGCCTGATACTTTGCCCTCGCATACCTTATGCCCGTTTTCATCGCTCGCCGTATAGACAAAGCCGCCTTCCGCATCTCTGTCTGACTTATTCGCTATATTTAATGCTACCGATATTTCCTCGCCCTTGGCATATATATTTCCTTCTTTGCTTCCTGATATGCTTTCGAGCCTTAATTGATTTTTTCGCTCCGATGTTTGTATTGTTACTTTGCCTATAATAACCTGATCCGGCGAAGGACCGCTTGGTATACTCCATATACCTATGCGAACATCGTAACCGCCCAAACGATTTGCCATTCTCATACGCTCTACATAAAAAGTATGTGTTTTCCACTCCTTTGTATTTTCCAGCTTTATCGCATCCTCATATCCCCAAATACCGTCTCTGATATTTTCTGATATCCCGTAGGAATCATAGGCAAGCTCAAAAAAACCTTCACCCTCATCGAAATAATCTACTGTTACTTCTATCGGCGTATCGTCTGGAATGTCATACAGCATATTATCATTCACATCAATATAGAGATAGCGTTTGGCTTCATTATCATGATTCAGTACCACGCCTTTTCTGCCTTCTCTTTCTACCTCGACAAGTTCAAACCATAGGAGCGACAGCCCTGTTTTCTTCCCGTGGTCATTAAAGTCAACCGTTGCGCATGCCTGAAGCGGCTCGGATTTTTCCGCAAAAACATATGTCGGCAATATAAGCGCCGCACCAAGCAGCATACATAGTAAGCATCTTTTCAATCTCAAAATAAATTCCTCCTTTTACATTTAATTTTTAAGAATAATCGGTCTCATCAGAGACGTTAATGTGTTATAATTCCATATAAAGATTTTTAGCTGCGAAGCGCCTTGCGGAACCGTATCGGTACAGCCAATCCAATAATCGCTTTCATCTTCAAAAGCTATATTTTCACACGTTGCCTGCATCAGACGCAAGCCGTCGTCATCATAAAAAGCTTGAATGCAAATGCTGTCCGTATTGCTTCCTTTCAAAAGCTTCCGATGTAATTTTACCTTTATTTCATCACCAACTTTCAGTTCGGAAAAACTGTCTACGAAATCCCCGTTTTTTATCACGCCATAGGCAATATCCTCAATTTTTCCTACCTGCTCAAACCTATTAAATTTTCCTGCCAGATATATAGGCTCTGTACTGATTTCAAGATCGTAAATTCCATTCTCAGACATAATATTTTCAAGCCTATTTCCATAAACATCATATACTTCCGCTTCATTTACGCCTAAATCGAGCGTCATAAATTTTGCATCATATTCACTCTGCAAAAGTATAACGTCCTTTTGAAGCTCATTATTATAAAAATGAAACGCATAAGTTGTGTCATCCTTAATTACATTCTTTGCTTCCGCCTTACCTCCAATCAAATTGTTCATCGCGCAAACGGCAATATACGACGGCTTTGCACAATTTTCAAGCGCGATATCATTATAGCTTCTTAAAAATCCCCACTTGCTTTCTATTTCATTCGTTTCCAAATCATCCTGCATACGGAACTGGAATACGGTATCCGCCAAAGCGTAGCATTCCTTTAAGGCATACGCCATAACAAGATTATTTCTTTGCTCCTCTAATGTATAATAGCTGCCAAATCCTAATTCCGTCCACCATATCGGCTTTTCATCGCCGTGTTCGCGCATCAGAGCCTGCATATCCTTTGACATATTTATAATTCTCTGCGTATCAAAGTGTCCCGACCAGTCATACGGATGCACACCTGCGACATCCATATATTGAAGTCCACCCGCCTCAAATACGCGTTTGTTAAACTCATTGTCAATTTGCGCCGTTTCAAGACCTATGACTATCGCCTCAGGATTGCCCTTTTTTACTCCCTCATATGCGGCTTTCATAATATTGACATAATGCTCCGGCGTTTCGTTCAGTATATTAAAAGCATAAATATTGTACTCATTCCATATATAAAACGCCTGCGCTATTCCCTTTGTTTCTCTTGCCAGCCATTCGCACCATTTACTGTACGCCGCAAGCTCGCTTTCCGTAGTAGGTACATCACCAAGTCCGACGTAGCTGTCATAATGAATTGGATTTGCGTATAACAGTCCCAGTGCCACATTCATTCCCGCTTCATGAGCAAGTGTAATCTCCCGCAGCATATCATCAGGTATCTTATATACACCATGTGACGCCTCCGAAGCGCTCCATTGTATTTCTTCCCTGCACCATTTAACACCTGCTTTAGCTGCAATACCTGCCGCAACTCCGTTAGGAGCGGACCAATGATTTGAGTTAATTAATAAAGCAGTGCCGCATTTGTCATTAATATTTTCCTTCGGAACCTCCCACGCCACTGAATACTCTGTATATGCCGAAAAAGGAACCGGTTCTTCGTTCGGATTGTTTATATATCTAAGTTCGCCCTCTACTGATACACCATATATTCCATATTTGTCTGCTGCCGGATTTATCGTAACCGGTGTTATTTCACCCTTACGAAAAACCTCTGAAAGTCTTCCGTTTTCAACCAATTCTCCGTTCTCGTTTTTTATCTTATATATAAGGTCTCCTATCATATCGTCTTCGGATTTGTTGGTTATATTTAGCTGAACTGTTATTTCTTCACCCTTTGTATAAATATTGCCTGGTTTTGAACCCCCGACTCCTGTAAGACGTATAAGATTTTGCCTTTTAACCGTTTGCAGCATCACTGAACCTATGACAACAGACTCCGGAGAAAAACCCTTGGCCGTACTCCATACGCCTATCCGAAAATCAAATCCGTCCCCGCGGTTTGCCGCTCTCATATTCTCTATGTAAAAAGTATGCGTCTTCCATTCCTTTGTATTTGTAAGACAAACACTTTCCTCGCGTCCCCAAATACCGTCTCTGATATTTTGCGGCACCCCGTATGCGTCATAAAGAAGCTCAAAAAAGCCCTCGCCTTCATCAAAATATTCAACCGTTATTTCTATCGGAATATCATCTGAAATATCGTATAAAACCTCATCGTCTACGTCAATACGAATATAGCGTTTTGCTTCATCGTCTTTATCCAGAATTACACCCTTCCTGCCCATTCTTTCTGTTTCTTCATTTTCAAAATCAAGAATGGACATACCTGTATTTTTGACTGTATTATTAAAGTCAATTTCCGCAAAAACCTGAATTTCAGATTTCCTCCCCGACAAGGTTCGGACTGATATTTGTAGATTGTCCACATACCATGTGGTAGTGCCGTATGCGAGAAAATCTATATTTTTAAGCGTTGTCCCGTCCCATAACTCGTATCTTCTTGTAAATGCGGTTTCACTGCCTCGCGCAATTATATTACCGTTGGTATCATTAATTGTAACGGTTTGCCACAATGTACTCAGATTTATGGAAATATCTATCGTATATGTATTTCCATCAGTTAAATTGCATAGTTCTCTGTTACCTATTCGGACTTTGCCATCGGTCATACCAAACAATGTAATTGCACTGTTCATATTATCCCCGTTTGCGATTTCAACCCAATAATCTGCGCTTATATCCGTACATTTAAAATCAAATGATATATGAAAAATATTATCTTTATCTATCGGCTTGGATAAAATATACGACGCGCCTTCAGCACGATTTGAATTTGAAGTCATTTTTAATCTTTTTCCGTTGCCGTTTTCTTCCGCCGCAACAGTTCCGTCGTACACCCACCATTTTCCGATTGAGCTTGAAATATCCCACTTTCCATTAAGACTTCCTGTATTCGAGATTGCTGTTCCGCTTAATATATCGCCATCAGCAGCATCAAAATTCTCCGTATATACTCCCATACTGTCTCCATATGATATAGGTCTGACAGACATTTCCAAATTATCTACATACCATATGGTATTTCCGTATGCGAGAAAATCTATATTTTTAAGCGTTGTCTGATTCCAGAGGTTATTTCTTCTTGTGAATACTTTCTCTGTTTTCTTTGCGATTATATTACCAATTTCATCTTTAATTACAGTCATTTGACGTAAGGTGCTTAAATTGACAGAAATATCTATCCCATATATGCTTTCTGCAGATAACGCGCATATTTCACCGCCTCCGGTTCTGATTCTGCCATTTACCATGCCGAACAAGGTAATTGCACTATCCATATTATCCCCGTTTGCGATTTCAACCCAATAATCTGCGCTTATATCCGTACATTTAAAATCAAATGATATATGAAAAATATTATCTTTGTCTATCGGCTTAGATAAAATATACGACGCGCCTTCAGCACGATTTGAATTTGAAGTCATTTTTAATCTTTTTCCGCTGCCGTTTTCCTCTGCCGCAACAGTTCCATCGTACACCCACCATTTTCCGATTGAGCTTGAAATATCCCACTTTCCATTAAGCGCTCCGGCGTCTGACACAGCCGTTCCGCTAAGTATATCCGTTGTAATCTGATTAAAATCCTCCGAATATGAGCCTGATGTTTCCGCAGCCAAAGCCGGCATTATATGTATGCAGCCAATGGCATACATGAGACATATCAGCAAGCCCAGATAAATTCTTTTAAAACATTTCATTTTATTGCGGCCTCCAAGCAAATATTTTTTCCCAGAAAATGTTTATTTCTCTGTTAGTTATTAAGATAATCCTATCTATTATATTGATATTATACCATTTTAAACTTGACAAATCAAAACATTTGTTATAAACTTATAGAAAAAAGTTAAGATTTGAGGTGTAAATTTATGTATCATCAGGAATTTAATTCCATTGGAAATCATACTTACAATGGTTATGTGTATCAAAATACCAAACAATACGATAATTTCCATAACAGCTTTGAATATATATTTGTATGGAAAGGGAATATCTCCGTTACGGCAAACAATGTGAAAGTAAACCTGACTGAAAATGATATGATGCTAATTGCGCCGAACATTGTTCACTCATTAGATGTGTCTCCTGTAACCGGCAGTGAATACTTTATGTCTGTTTTTTCTAGAGATTTTATATCAGAATTTAAAAATGATGAATTGTTTTACACTGCAATAAAATTCAAATCTGATAAGATCGTTGAAAATTATCTGATAGAAAATATGTTTTATTCCGGCGAACCTGAATTTTATTTGTTAAAAAGCTGTTTATATGCGATTTGTTCTCAATGTGTCAAGTATGGACAACGCATAGACAAAATGCATAATCGTTCTTCAAAGGACTTTATTTCAAAAGTAAATTCCTATATTTTTGAAAATATAAATACAAAAATCACACAGCAAGCAGTTGCAGACCTTTTCAACTATGATCGTCACTATTTCAGCAGCCTATTTAATCAAACTTTTCGAATGGGCTTCAGTCAATATATAAATACATATCGCTTGAATATTGCCTGCAAATTACTTACAACTACCGATATGACTATTACAGACATCGCCTTTGAATGCGGATTTGAAAATGTACGAAACTTTAATTTGGTTTTTAAGAAGCTGAGCGGTAAAACGCCAAGTCAATACAGAACCAGCCCTCTCAGCAAAACAGTTCTGCCTGATCACGCTCTTCCGCTGCATGTAACAACTCTTAATAAACTCTCGAAAAAATGAAGCATCCGTTATTCAAAACGTAATCACCATCTAACAAATCCCGTTTATTTGTCATAGCAAACTATTATTGATTAATATTTTGCCAGAACCAAAAAGCAGAGCATTAATCTGAAATTTCCTGTATAATGGTTTTAGACAATCAATCGACAGGAGGTTTTCATACCACAGTCCTAACCGGAAGGGGCAACGCGCCGTCAAACTACCGCCCATTTTGCCAAATAGTGTGCAGGGGGGTGCAAAGCACCAATCCCACGTTAACATTCGGTGGTTCGATAGACTCAAAATTGTGCCTAAAATGCAAAAAATCGCTTGATTTCAAGCAATTTTTCTTGTAGATACAATCGAATTAAAAGTAGGCTAAATTTAGCTTTTAGCGGTAAAATATTGTAATTCTCTTCGAAATGCGCTATAACGCGGAAACTCTTTTAAATACTGATCAACTAACATATCTTTCCCGCTGCTATTATTACCTAATGAATCATTTACTTCTCCAAAAGCAGCTATATACGATGCACAGTCGCCATAAAATGATCTTGCCTGTTGTTTTAACACATTTGCTGTATTGGTATGTATTTCTTTACCAATATACTTTATGCACTCTTCTTTATAATCATATTCTGAATTTGCATATTGTTTCCATTTTCTTATACATTCAAACAATAATTCTTCAGGCTTTATATTTCCCGATTTTTCAATAGTTAAAAAGAAATATTTATCAGGCTTAAAATCCATATTTTCTACCGTTTTCAAACACATAGTTCTGATACCGGGCATCATATCTGCCCCATCATAAAAATATATAAGTAATAACGAGAGTGCACATTTAGCAGAAACAATTGAACAATTATTGCCCGTCGTATTTTTCCCGAACTTAAATACACGGTCAAATTCTCTGCCTAAAAACAACAATGAATAATAGTTATTATCATTTACAATATTTCTGCACAGTTCATCCGTCCTGTCTAAAAAAGTTTTATTTAATTTGCTCAAAGAATCGTTATATATTTCCATCATAACAGGAATAAGATGTATATAATTTTCACAATTAAAAACTATACGCAGATAATTAGTCGGTGTCGTATCAGAACGGAATGCTTCAATAAGACAGTTATATGCCACATCGGGTTTATTCAGTCTAAACGCATATTCTGCCGTCATGAGAGCAATCCTACTTCTTACAACTAACTCAACCGGTATATGCCTAAGTGCACCACTACCGATTTTTAATAACTGTTCGTCACTAAAACCATTTCCCTCAATCATTAATTCTTCATATAACCCCGGATGTGCTTTTGAATACTTTTTAGCAATTGAAATCTTATCATCCGAATTATCTAAAAGACTCATTGCTTCTTTGATAAATTTTTGCGAATATTTATTGTTGATTGCTCCAAGATATGCTATCCAGCCATTTAAGAATTTATCAAAATCAGGCAAATCATTATATCCTGCCTGCATCATTTGTTCAATTCTCAAATTGACACTGTTGAAATACAATAATGTGTTATATATTTCCCTAATCCGCTCTTTACCTGTTTTTATCATGTATTGCAAATAAAGTGTATGTAACCCAAAGCTACAGAAATCAAATTGTAAAATATCCATTTCATACAGTTCATTAAGCTGCATATAATCTTGCACATTCTCTGCATAATCACCGATTATACCCACTTTAAGATTCGTCATTTCATTTGCTAACTGATACGCTTCATCATACAGCTTTATTTCAATTGCTGCCTTAAGTACATCACAAGCTGTGATTATAATGCTTTGTATTTCTTCGGTATTACTGAATATATATGCTTCATCCATATCATCATACCAATCATCATAATATTCATTGAAACTTCCTTCTATACAAATCTCTTTCTGTTTTACCTTTTTAAATTCTTTCAATACATATGTAATTTTTACGTTTGTTTCAGCAATAACATTTTCTTCATTTTGTATCGGCTTATTTGCTATGGACAAATATTGAATAAACTTTTCCCTTTGCGTCTCATCGGTCTTTCTTGCCAATAAATGCACAAAATCTTCAAGTTCTTTCTTCGTCATCTGTTCTGTGCTTGTGTCAACAATGTTTAAAAATTCATTTATATTCAAAATATATTCTCCTTTGCATTTTATATATAC
>CALXUL010000017.1 GCA_944391635.1 uncultured Clostridia bacterium
TTGTAATTAATATAAGGTATTTGTTGATGAGTATAGTGCTGTCGCAGCGGCTGGTGAAGATGCCGGCAGCGAAGCGGCTTGTGGTTGCGTTTGGAGTGACGGATGAAATTTTTACTGTCGCATCAACCAAACCGCATAAAGTAGGATTTTTATATATGCTGGGACTTATTGCCGTGCCGTATATTGGCTGGTGTCTGGGTACATTTTTAGGCGCTGTGGCAGGTAATCTTTTGGGAGAAGCGGTAAGCTCCGCGCTTGGGATTGGGTTATATGCGATGTTTATTGCAATAGTTCTGCCTGCCGCGCGAAGCGACAGGGCGGTTATGTTTGCAGCGGGGGTTGCGGTTATGGTATCCTGTCTGTTTTATTGGTGGAGTTTTTTGTCGGCAGTATCATCAGGCTGGGCTGTTATTATAGCATCGGTGTTGGCAGCATCTTTAGCAGCGGCAATTTTCCCGCGAAACGGTGCGGACGAGGATTTGATTGAGAATCGTAACTAACAAATAAAGGGGGATAAACTGATGTTTATTGATGGGCACTGTGATACAGCGTCGGTGATGCTGGATATGAAAAAAGTGCTGAAAAAAAATACTCTGCATCTTGACCTTTCGCGTATGCCGAAAGGATATACACAGGTTTTTGCAGCATTTTCCGCACCGGAATATTATCAGGCACCGATGCAAAGAGTTGAGGCGATTATTGCAAAAATCAAAGCCGAGGCCGCTAAAAAAACAAATAAAATTGAAATATGCACTGATAATGAGCAGAGGCTAAAAGCCATAGAAAACGGAAATTGCGCCGCATTTATCAGTGTGGAGGGCGCAGAAGCGGTAAAAAGAGTTGAGGATGTTGGGCATTTATATGAGCTTGGTGTGAGATTTATGTCGCTTACTTGGAATAATGAAAATGCGCTTGCCGGCGGTGTGGATAGTAGCGCAGGGCTTACGGTGCTGGGCAGGAATGTTATTGGTGAGATGGGCAAAAAGGGCATGATACTTGATGTTTCTCACCTTAATGACCGCTCGTTCTGGGAGGCGATGAGGGTGACATTGTGGCCGGTAATTGCATCGCATTCATGTTCGAGGAGCGTGTATAAACATAAACGCAACCTTACCGATGAACAGTTTCGCGCAATATGCGCCAGAGGGGGAGTTGTTGGGATAAATTTTTATCCTAAATTTCTAAATGGCAGAAATACCGCCTACATAAAAAATATAATTAGGCATATAGACCGGTTTATAAAACTTGGCGGTGAGAACAATATCGGGCTGGGTTCGGATTTTGACGGAGTAGAAACGCTGCCGCAGGATTTAAAGGGCGTAGAGGATATGCCGGTTTTGAGAAATGCGTTTTTGGAGCATGGGTACAGCCAGAAACTTACAGATAAAATATGTTTTGGAAATTTTGAACGTATTCTCAGGCTTTTGTAATTTCTTTTTTTGCGGTTGAATATATATTATGTATACCGCAGAAAAAGGAGCTGGTAACAATGAGCAGGGGTTATAAATGGATGATTATTGCAGGGACAGTATTTGCCGCAGGGCTTTGTGCCGGCGCGTTTGCGGCGGTAAAAACGCCGCCTGAAACGCTGTATGATTATTTTTCCGAGCTTGGAGGGGGAGACATAAAAATTAGTACCGCACCGGCGGTATTAAACGCCTTATTGGTATGGGCTGTTTTGTTTTTTTCGGCTTTTTTCAGGTTCGGTGCGGTGACAACGGCTTTGGCGGTTGGGGTACGCGGATTTACCGACGGATATGCGGTAACGTCTATTTTAAGAATAATGGGTGCGCGCGGGCTGTGGCTTTGCTTTTTCGATATATTGGGTGCGCCGGTTATTATTCTGATGGCTGCATCGGTTATGTGCGCGCTTACCTGCCCGGGCGAATCGGGGGCGCGGTATCTTGCGCGAAGCGGATTGTTTTTACTTCTTTTGGTGCTGGAGACGGCATTATGCTCCGTGGCTGCCGGGGCGGTGGCAAAGGCGGTTTTGCCGCAGGTTTCGTTTTGACAGGAGGAAGATTTCAAAATGAAAGAATATATTGACAGTTTTGCCGTTTTTATGTCGAAGGAAGGACAAAAATCGGAGAATACAATTTCCTGTTATTGCCGTGATGTTGGTAAATATATGGATTTTCTCGGAAAGAATGGCATAACAGATATTGCTGATACAACTAAATCTACTGTACTTACATATCTGCTGTTTTTGCAGAAAGAAGGACGCTCGGCGTCAACCGTCAATAGGAATCTTGCGTCACTGAGGTCTTTTTATACATATCTTACAGGCAACAGTATCCGGACCAATGACCCTACATTAAACCTTGAAGTGCCAAGAAATGACCGTAAACCGCCTCGGATTCTTTCCACACGGGAGGTGGAACGGCTGCTTAGTGCGCCGGATGAAAGTGGGGTAAAGGGGATACGTGACCGTGCAATTCTTGAAGTGATGTATGCCACGGGCATTAAGGTATCAGAGCTTGTTGGGCTTGATGTACGTGATGTAAACACAGGCGCAGGCTTTTTGAGATGCCGCGGAGGAGTGCATGAAAGGATTCTGCCAATGGGACAGTATGCGGCGGCTGCAATAGACGAGTATCTTGATAAAGCGCGTCCGGAGCTTCAAAATAATATGTATACTTCCGCACTATTTCTTAATTGTTCCGGAGGAAGGATTTCCCGGCAGGGACTTTGGAAAATGCTTAAGCACTATAAAGAAAAAGCAGGTATTGCGACAGATATAACCCCGTATACTCTGCGTCATTCTTTTGCGGCGCATCTTCTGGAAAACGGCGCAGACCTTGCGGCAATTCAGGAAATGCTCGGGCATGCCGATATTTCCACCACTAAAGTATATTCAAAGCTTGTAAATTCGCATATAAAAGAGGTATATTTAAAAGCGCATCCTCGTGCATAGCCTGAGAAGGTGAGCCGGAAAGCTTTTGCAAAATAGCAGTTAGGCTGAAAAACAGATACAGGCGGCAGAGCCGAAGCTATAAGACGTGGCTGGCTCTGTTTTTTTATTTGGAAAAGAATAATATATAAATAAAGCAGTGAGTTTTAGATTGTAAAAAAACGTTACAGTTTATATGGATGAAAGTTTTTTGGGCTATTTTGGGCTGCCGATGCAATACGCATATATCCGCCAAGTCTTTTAGTTCTTGATAAAGGCATAATGTCAAAGAATACGGCTGCAAAAAATGTAGTTTTTTGACCGCGTTTTTAAAATCAGGCAATAATTTGGCATATTTGTATTAAAATTAGGCAAACTGCAGGCAAAAAATGTGAAAAAGTCTATTGTACTTTAAAGGCAATTAGTGTATAATAATAGGGTTAATTAAGATAAATCGGAGAATGACTCATGGATAAACGAGTTTCAATTGTTAAATGTGACAGTTATGCCGAAACGGCAGAAAAAGTACACAAGGCTCTTGAGCTTTTGGGCGGCATAGAAGCTTTTGTGAAACCGGGGGATAAGGTTGTAATAAAACCCAATTATGTTTCGCGTAAAAATCCTGCTGACGCTGCTACAACGCATCCGGAATTTTTAAGGGCTGTAATAGTTGAGGCGGAAAATGCCGGGGGCAGTGTGGTTGTTGCGGAAAGCCCGGGCGGACCGTACAGCCGCGCGATGCTTGGAATGGTATATTCCGGCTGCGGTGCGGATGAGGCGGTAAAAGGTACAGGCGCATCTCTTAATTATGATACGGGTTTTCGTGAAAAGGAGTTTCCGGCAGGACATACGGTTAAAAAGTTTACCGTTATAGACCCGATTCTTGAAGCGGATGTTATAATCTCTTTGCCAAAACTTAAAACTCATTCTATGACAAGCTATACCGGAGCTGTGAAAAATATGTTTGGGGTAATTCCTGGCACTCATAAAGCTGAAATGCATTTTAGATTGAATGAGCGGGCAGCTTTTTGTTCAATGCTTGTAGACCTTTGCGAGTGTGTTACGCCGCATCTTTCAATTATGGACGGCGTATGGGCAATGGAGGGCAATGGACCTACTGCCGGGGAAAACAGGAAAGCAGGGCTTATTATTGCGGCGAAAAATCCGTTTGCCCTGGATTTGGCAGCGAGCAGCATTATTGGCTATATGCCGCATGAAGTGGATACTGTACTGTTTTCGGCGCAAAGGGGACTATGCCCTGAGAGCGCGGCTGAACTTACAGTGCTGGGCGAAAGGCTTGAGGATGTGATGATGCCGGATTTTAAAAAGCCGGAGTCGCATTTTGATTTATTGAAATTACTGCCTGTTCCGTCGGCGATGCGGGCGTGGCTGACTGAGAAATTATCGGCAAGACCAAAGATAGATTATGATATGTGCGTGGGCTGCGGCGAGTGTGCAAGGTGCTGCCCGCCAAAAGCAATAGATATGAAAGAGCACAGACCACATATACGCCGCGAGGCGTGTATAAAATGCTTCTGCTGCCAGGAATTATGCCCGAAAAAAGCAGTGAAAATCGAAAGAAGCGTTGCTAACAGGCTGATGCTCCGCCTGCTCAAATAAATGCAGGGTTTTTGAAAGGACCGAAAAGGAATGTTTAACATAGTATTGGTGGAGCCGGAGATACCGCAGAATACGGGCAATATTGCGCGTACTTGCGCGGCAACCGGCAGCAAGCTTCATATTGTAAAGCCGATGGGGTTTGCTATTGATGACAGGAAATTAAAAAGAGCAGGACTCGATTACTGGCATTTGCTGGGCGTAAAATATTACGACAGCCTGAAGGATTTTTTTGATAAGACGCGGGGCGGAAGATATTTTTTCTCAACCACAAAAGCGCAGAAGAAATATACGGATATTGAATTTTGTGACGGGGATTATATTCTGTTCGGCAAGGAAACAAAGGGACTGCCGGAAGAACTTCTTTATGAAAATCCTCAAAGCTGTATAAGAATACCTATGATAAGCGAGGCGAGAAGCCTTAATTTATCAAATGCGGTGGCAATAGTCGTGTATGAAGCACTCAGACAGGTTGGCTTTTTTGATTTAAAAACAAGCGGGGAGCTTACACAGTATAATTGGTAACAGGCTTTGCCGGAAAGGAAGCGAATATGAGCAAAATAAAAATTTTGGTAGATACGGGAGCGGACTTGCCGCCGGAGATGTTTGAAAAGTATGATATTGGGCTTATAGACTTTATGGTTAATTTCGGTGACGAGAGTTTTGTTGCCGGCAAAGAGATGACAAACGCACAGTTTTATGACAGGATTAGGACAACTGGTGTGCATCCTAAAACCGCGCAGACCCCGTTTCAGGATATGTATGACCGGCTTTTGGAGGAATCTAAACTTTGCGATACACTTATATACTTCACGCTTTCCGGGAAAGCCAGCGGTCAGAATAATACCGCGACATTGGTTGCAAAAGAAATAATGGAAGAAAATCCCAAGGCTGATATACGTGTTGTAGACACAAAAAGTTTCTCGGTATTTATAGCTGCTGCTGCGATTTATGCAAGCGAGCTTTTAAGAGCAGGAGAAACAGCTGATACTATAATTGAAAAATGCTCTGAGTATGTGGAAAGCTGGGAAGCGTATCTTATTGTTGATGATTTGGGTTATCTCGAAAAGGGTGGACGAATTACCAAAACAGCCGCAATTGTAGGGTCAATTCTGGATATAAGACCGGTGCTTACTATCCGTGACGGGCTTATTGAACCGATTGGGAAGCTGAGAGGAAAGAAGAAAATATACTCAAAGCTTATTGAGATGATAAAGGAAAATCCTGAATTTGATAATAAAGACCCTCGGTTTATGGTAGTACATTCCAATGAGGAATATGCATTTAAAATGTGTGAAGCTATAGATGAGGAGTTTGGAGAAGGCAGAATATATATGAAAAGTGAATTTGGACCCATAATCGGTACGCATACGGGTCCGGGAGCACTTGCGGTAGTTGCGGCTAAAAAGCCGGCAAAGTGATGGAAAGGAACGGTCAGGATGAAATATATAGTAGTATTGGGAGACGGAATGGCGGATTACGCGGTAGAAGAGTTTGGGGGTAAAACTGTTTTAGACGTTGCAAAAAAGCCGAATATGGATTATATGTCACAAAACGGTGAGCTGGGGCTGGTAAAGACAGTGCCCGACGGTATGAAGCCGGGAAGTGACGTGGCAAATCTTGCGGTTATGGGATATGACACATCGGTATGCTATACCGGAAGATCTCCGCTTGAGGCGGCGTCGATAGGCGTTGAGCTGAAACCTGATGATGTGACATTCAGAACAAATTTGGTAACATTGTCGTCCGAGGCAGAGTTTGAGGACAGGACAATGCTTGATTATTCTGCCGGAGAAATAAGTACTGCCGAGGCCAAGGAACTGATAGAGGCGGTAGAGAAAGAATTATCGGCGGAAAACAGGCATTTCTATGCAGGAGTGAGTTATCGCCATCTGCTTGTATGGGACAAGGGCAGTACGAATGTTGAGCTGACTCCGCCGCATGATATTTCCGACCGTCCGATAAAGGACTATCTTCCTAAAGGCGATAATGCGGATATTTTGCTGGATATGATGAAAAAAGCCTCAAAAATCCTGTCGGAACACCCGATAAATAAAAAGAGGATTGAGCAAGGTAAAAACCCGGCAAATTCTATTTGGATATGGGGCGAGGGAAAAAAGCCTTCTTTGGAAAATTTTGAGGCAAAATACGGCTTAAAAGGCAGTGTTATATCGGCAGTTGATTTGATAAAGGGCATAGCAGTTTGCGCGGGAATGAAATCAATTGATGTTGAGGGCGCAACCGGTACGTATGAAACAAATTTTGACGGTAAGGCAAGAGCGGCAAAAAATGCGCTTATGAGCGGTGCGGATTTTGTATATATACATATGGAAGCACCGGATGAATGCGGGCATCAGGGTGATGCGGAGCATAAGAAGCTGTCGGTTGAGCTGATAGATGAAAAGGTGATAGGATATTTAAGGGAAGAACTGTATCACTGCGGCGTTGATTACCGAATGTTGATTATGCCGGATCATCCGACGCCAATAAGTCTCAAAACGCACGTGAGCGACCCGGTGCCGTACATTATATATGATTCGTCAGAAGAAAACGGCAGTGGTCTTACTTATTCCGAAAAGAACGCAGCCGAAACAGGTATATATCTTCCGGTAGGCTATGAACTGATGCGGCGGTTTTTGGGCAAATAAAAACAGTTAACTTTAGAAAGGCGGCTTAAAGGAGATGACGGCAAAACGAGTCAAGCTGGCAGTAATATCAGTAATCGGGATTACGGCAATCGTACTTGCTGTGCTGTTTTTTCCCAATATTTTGGGAATAATAGGAAGCATAGTGCGGCTTTTTATGCCGTTTATACTGGGATATTTATTCTCAGTGCTGGTAAACCCCCTTGCAGACGGTCTTGCAAGCCGTTTTAAGCTGCCCAGGTCCGCATCGGCAATAATTGTAATACTGCTAACAATAGGCGTAATAGGCGGCATAGTGACGCTGATAGTCCTTAAGATTATCGAGGAAATGCGTAGTATTTATGATAATTTCCCTGCAATTTACGCAAATTTCCTTTATGGCTGGAAGGGGATAAGCGCGAAGTTTTCCAACATATATCAAGCCCTGCCTGAGGGTATACAAAGTGCTCTTGATTCTTCAGGCGAGAAATTTTTTGATTCGCTCTCCGAGCTTGCAAATAATAAATCCACTCCTCTGTTTGAATCTGCAGGAAATATTGCAAAGAGCGTGCCTGGTATATTCATATCGGTAATAGTATTCTTGCTTTCATCTTTCTTTATGATAAGCGATGCTAAAACCGTACAGGCAGGAATACATCGGATATTCAGCGATAATTTCAGAAAAAAGCTTAGCGCTGCAAAAATTGAAATAAAAAGATATGTCGGCGGGTATATAAAGGCACAGCTTATTATAATGGTGTTTGCCTTTACAATTCTGTTTATAGGGCTTAATATACTGAATGTGGAATATAGCCTTATAATTGCGCTTGGAATTGCATTTTTTGACGCGCTGCCATTTTTCGGAAGCGGTGCGGTGTTGTGGACGTGGAGTGCGATTTCCTTTTTGTCATCAGACTTTAAACGCGGAATAGGGCTTATTATTATATATTTATGCGTGATATTTACGCGCCAGATGATAGAGCCGAAGATAGTCAGCCAAAAAATAGGTATGAACCCTATTTTGACATTGATGTCGATGTATGTGGGCTATAAAGTGCTGTCGATAGGCGGAATGATACTCGGTCCGCTTTTGATGATGCTGTTTATAAGCCTTAAGCGCGCTGGGATTTTTGACGGGGTAATCGGATTTTTCTCGGATATTAAGCGGATAATAAAAAGTGAAATAGATACGATAAAAAAACAGATTAAGGAGTGAGAAACGTGGGGAAGTTTTATATAACCACAGCAATAGCGTATACATCGCGCAAACCGCATATAGGGAATACTTATGAAATGATTCTGACTGATGCTATCGCGCGCTGGAGACGTTATATGGGCGATGACGTGTTTTTCCTGACCGGCACAGATGAACACGGTCAGAAAATACAGGAAATTGCAGAGGCAGAGGGGATAGACCCTCAAAGCTATGTTGACCGTATTGCAGGGCAGATACGCGATATAGCTGATATGCTTAATATCAGCTATGATAAGTTTATCCGTACAACTGATGGATACCATGTTGAGGCTGTAAAAAAGATTTTCAAAAAGCTGTATGACCAGGGTGATATTTATAAATCCGAATATGAGGGATGGTATTGTACGCCGTGCGAATCATTCTGGACCGATACCCAGCTGGTGGACGGGAGATGCCCCGACTGCGGCAGAGTAGTAAAGAAAATGCGTGAGGAGGCATATTTCCTGCGTCTTTCAAAGTATCAGAAACAGCTTGAAGAGTATATTGAAACGCATGCGGATTTTATTTGCCCCGAATCGCGCAAAAAGGAAATGATAAATAACTTTATTAAACCGGGCATACAGGATTTATGCGTATCACGTTCAAGTTTTACATGGGGGATCCCTGTGGAATTTGACCCGGGACATGTTATATATGTGTGGATAGATGCGCTTTCAAACTATATTACGGCGCTTGGCTATACGCCGGATGAAAAAGGCGATTTGTATAAAAAGTATTGGCCGGCAGATGTGCATATTATAGGCAAGGACATATTGCGGTTCCATACTATTTATTGGCCAATTATGTTGATGGCGCTTGGTGAGCCGCTGCCAAAGCAGATTTTTGGGCATCCGTGGATGCTGTTTGGCGAGGAGAAAATGTCAAAATCACGTGGTAATGTCATTTATGCCGAGGATTTGGTGCGTCATTTCGGCGTGGATGCGGTAAGATACTATTCCCTCCACGAGATGCCGTATGCAAATGACGGGACGATAACCTATGATGTATTTATAAACCGTTATAATTCCGACCTTGCAAATACTTTGGGAAATCTTGTAAACCGTACGGTTGCAATGATTAATAAGTATTTTGATGGGATAGTGCCGGAAAATAGCTGCGCTGGCGAATTTGATGAATCCTTGAAAGAAGTATGTATCAGCGCAAGCGAAAAGATTGAGGCAAAGATGAAAACATGGCATATTGCCGATAGCCTTGATGAGATTTGGAAGATAGTTGACCGCGCAAATAAATATATCGACGAAACCACACCGTGGGTTCTTGCAAAGACAGAAGAGGATAAGCCGCGGCTTGGCACTGTGCTTTATAATCTTGCAGAGGCAATTCGCATAATCGCATCGCTGCTTTCGTCCTTTATGCCCGAGACGGCTGATAAAATAAAGGCGCAGATTGGCAGCACGGATCTTAGATATGAAAGTGTTAAGACTTTTGGCGGATTGAAGCCGGGTACAAAGGTTGGTACGGCAGAGGTGCTTTTTGCAAGAATTGACGCGGCAAAGAAGCTTGAGGAACTTGAGGCGGAACAAAGCGCTGATGAGCCTGAGTCAAAGGTAGCCCCGTATAAGGATTTTTGTGAGTTTGACGACTTTTTAAAGCTTGATTTAAGGGTCGGGAAAGTTATAGAATGTGAAAAAGTTAAAAAATCGGACAAGCTGCTCCGGTTTACGCTTGATGTCGGCGGAGAAAAAAGACAGATTCTGTCTGGTATTGCAAAATATCATACGCCGGAAGAACTTATCGGCAAGAATGTGGTGTTTGTTGCAAACTTCAAGCCAAGAAAGATGATGGGGCTGGAGTCGTGCGGTATGATTCTATCCGCTGAATATGACGGCAAGCTTTCGGTGCTTACCACCCTCAAAGAGGATTTTGCAAGCGGCGCTGAAATTGTGTAAGAAAGGACAATATAAACTATGAGAATGTCAAAACTACTTGTGCCTACACTAAGAGAGGTACCCTCCGAGGCGGAAATTACCAGCCATAAACTGATGCTGCGCGCGGGGTATATCCGCCGTATGGCAGCGGGAATATATTCATATCTGCCGCTGGGGCTTAAAATGCTGAGGAAGATTGAAAATATAGTGCGTGAAGAAATGGATAGAGCCGGCGCGCAGGAACTTTTAATGCCTGCGCTTCTTCCTGCCGAGGCATACCAGGCATCGGGACGCTGGGAGGTGTTCGGACCGAGTATGTTTAAACTAAAAGACCGAAGTGACCGTGATTTTTGCCTGGGTCCCACGCATGAGGAACTTTTCACGCAGACGGTTAAAGACGAAGTACGTTCATATAAGGAATATCCGATAACGCTTTATCAGATACAGACAAAATACCGTGATGAAGCGCGTCCAAGGTTCGGGCTTATGCGCGGCAGAGAGTTTGTAATGAAGGACGCATACAGTTTTGATAAGGATGCGGCAGGACTTGATATTTCATATAAAAAGATGTATGACGCATATTGCCGGATATTTACGCGTCTGGGGCTTGATTTTACCGTGGTCGAAGCAGACTCCGGTGCGATGGGCGGAAGCGGCAGCCAGGAATTTATGGTAAAATCACCTGTCGGCGAAGACGGCATTGCATATTGCGATGCTTGCGGCTATGCGGCAAACTATGAAAAGGCAGAATGTGTCGTGGAGGATAAAACATATCCTGATGGTGAGCTTGTAATGGAAAAGGTTGCGACGCCTGACGTACATACGATAGAAGAACTGGTAGGATTTTTCGGCTATGAAAGCTATATGTTTGCCAAAACAATAATGTATAAGGCTGATGATAAGTATATTGCGGCTATGGTTCGCGGCGACCGTGAGATAAACGAGGTAAAACTCAAGAATATTGTAGGCTGTATTGATGATTTGGAACTGGCAGATGCCGGGATTGTAAGAGAGCTTACGAATGCACAGGTTGGATTTGCAGGACCGGTAGGGCTTAATATACCGGTATATGTGGATAATGAAGTTGCTAAAATGCGAAACTTTATTATCGGCGCGAATGAAACCGGGTATCATTATAAGAATGTCAATATTAACCGTGATTTTACACCGGATTATGTGGGCGACATCAGGGTGATTGAAGCGGGCGATAAATGCCCCAGATGCGGCGCGCCGATAAAGACGGCACAAGGTATAGAGGTTGGACATATCTTTAAACTCGGAACAAAATATTCCGAGGCGCTTGGTCTTACGTTCCAGGATGACAGCGGCAATGATAATGTAGTTATAATGGGCTGCTACGGTATAGGCGTTTCAAGGTGCATGTCGGCTGCTGTTGAGCAGGGCGCGGATGACAACGGAATGGTTCTGCCGGTATCGGTAGCGCCGTTTGAGGCAATGGTTGTGCCGGTAAACGTAAAAGATGAACCTCAAAAAGCTTTGGCTGAAAAGATTTATGAAGAGTTAAAAGCAAAGGGAATAGATGTTATTATAGACGACCGCGATGAGCGTGCCGGCGTGAAGTTTAAGGATGCGGACTTAATCGGTATACCCGTAAGAATAGTGGTAGGAAAGAAAGCGGCTGACGGCGTTGTCGAATATAGGCTGAGAACAGAAACTAAATCAGAGGATTTAAGCGCGAAGGAAGCTGTGGATAAAATTTTCTCGTTTGTTACCGAAAATAGATAAAGGATATTAAAATCAGCAAGGGTGTTTTTCACCCTTGCTTTTTTATGATAATTTATAGATAATAAATTGCGATATTTATGCCCTGTGTTGTAAAATTGTCTGTTATATATTGCAATATAAATTAAAATATGTTAAGATAAAAGTGCTAAACAAACATATTAATAGATTTTGAAAATTCCAAAAGATAGGGGGTAGTTTACCCTTTTTTTGCGCTTGCCTGTCTGAATTTGGTAAAAACGCAAATTCCACTTGGTGAGAGTGGGAATTTTTCACGTCTATTAAGTTTGTTTAGCGACTCGGAGTTTGCGTTTTTCAGTGCGATACTCCGGTGTCGCACTTTTTTGTTTTAGGACTCAGTGGGGCAATGTGTTCTTTCAAAAAAGTGCAGAAAAAAATACTTAATTTGGGGGAATACAAATGAAAAAAGACTACAAGGATTTATCGCGGGTGTATTATGCTGTGTAATTTTGGGCGGTATAGGGGTGCTGGCTAAAAGCAGCTCAGAAATAATTGAGGTATTTTATAATGATATTAAAGTTTACAAGGATAATGTTCTCTGCGAATTAAAGGACGGAAACGGAGATGTTATAGAACCGTTTATATATAACGGGACAACCTATATGCCGGTTAGGGGAACGGCGAACCTGGCTGGAATGGAAGTTACGTGGGACGGCGCGGCACAGAGCGTATATCTTTGGGATGAAAGTGTTCCGGATGGTACATACTTGATGGAAGTGTGTCCGCCGTATGAAGTATCTAATCTTTGCTATGAGTATTATGCAGCCGACGGTGAAAGCTTTTTAATGGCTGGGGAAAAATACAGCAATGGATTGGAGATGGAATATGCGCCGGCATCAGCTTTATTTAATTTAGACAGTAAATATTCAAATCTTGAGTGTGTAATAGGGCATACCGATTATGTAGAATATGATAAAAGCATTTCGTTTTTTGTTGACGGAAAGCTTGTAGAGGAAGTGACGCTTGAAGCGGAATGTCTGCCTAAAAAGGTTTCTATACCTGTTTCCTATGGCTTACAGCTAAAAATCTTGGTTAATGGGTCAAAATCCAGTAAAGAAGGAAATGTAGGCATAGGAAATATAACGGTAAATTAACTAAAATATTTTTGCCCCATAGATTTGAATTCAAAGTATATAAGTGACAAAAAGAGCACAAACACAAGCCAAGCTTGCGTTTGTGCTCTTCTATTATTTTGCTCAGTTATTATTTGCAGCCGCATCCACAGGAATTGTCATCATCAAGTTCGCATCTTTCGGGCGGGAAGAATTCATCTACAGGGAAATTAATCCGCTCAAAGAGGTCACAGGGGTTATCGTCGGTTGCGCCTACGCACTCTTTCTGAGGCACGCAGAAATCATATGCCGGAATAAGCAGCATTACACGTCTTTCAAGACGGATAATTGAGAAGATTCCAAGCGATACAAACACGCGCTTCTGCTCACCGCCTAAAATCAGGTTATCCCCGAATACGCGGCATACCGATTCGGGTACGCTTGCAAGGTCAAAATCCTCTTCGCAGCAACAGCAGCAGTTATCTGATTTTAAGTCAACAACCTTTGCGCCTAAAGCTATCGGGTCAACTACTTCAACAACTGCTGTCGGCATATTGGTTTTACGCCACATCTGCGGGTCGAATGCGTCCTCCTTATAGCGCGATGCAAATACCTTTGCATTACCCTCTGAACCGAAGAGGATTACACGCTTGTTAAAGGTTGCAAGACCTTCAACTTCGGTAGGTCTGCCAAGACCTGCGTATACAGCAAGCGTAACCTTGAAGAAGTATTTAAGGTCTACCGAGTAGTATCCGCGGTTAAATGGCACAGCCTCAATATCTGAGAATACCCAGATGATTTCAGCTTTGGTGCATTTAACATTAATTGCACGGTCAACTACACACTGACCCTCTGCGGTAAGGTAAACTCTCAGGTTTTCAAGACAGTCCTTATCACGGCAGCTGTCATAGATTTTATCTGTATGTATACAAACGGCCTCTTTAAAACCATTGTCGTTTGTACAGCAATGCTTATCGTTCATCAAAAACAACTTCCTTTCCTAAAAAAAGCTTCAAGGGTATATACCCTTTTATTACAGCATATGCTGTATAAAGGAAATTGTGACGCAAGACGGATATTTTTTGTATTAAGTTGGAAAAAAATATTGCAAATATAAGAGAATATATGATATAATTTTCTTTGCGCAATATTAAATATTAAGAGAGGAAAAAAGATAGATGGATGGATTTGTTCAGGCTGTTACCCAGATAAATAATGCGGTAAATGGATTTATATGGGGAGTGCCGATGTTGGCGCTTCTGATTGCGACGGGAGTTTTTATGACCGTGCGCACAAAATTTTTTCAAGTACGAAAGGCAAAGCATGTAGGTGATGAAACCTTTTTTGCCATATTTAAAAAGAAGGGCGTAACCAAAACAAACGAAAAACGCGCTATATCGCAGTTTCAGGCTCTGTCTACGGCATTGGCTGCAACTATCGGAACAGGTAATATTGCCGGTGTTGCGACAGCAATTACGGTCGGAGGTCCCGGTGCGGTTTTTTGGATGTGGCTTTCGGCATTTTTTGGGATGATGACAAATTATTCCGAAAATGTTTTGGGTATATATTACCGCAGAAAAAATGTTAAAGGTGAATGGTCAGGCGGCGCAATGTATTATCTTCGCGACGGGCTTGACAATAAGTTTGGTAAGTTTCTGGCGGTGTTGTTTTCAATTTTCTGTGTACTGGCATCTTTCGGAATAGGAAATATGACCCAGATAAATTCAATCTCCAGCGCGCTGTATGATTCCTTTAATGTTCCGGCGATGGCAACGGGTATTGTACTTGCTATTATAGCAGGGCTTGTTATAGTGGGCGGAATAAAGAGAATTGCAAGTGTGACCGAGAAGCTTGTGCCATTTATGGCGCTTGCATATATTGCTGGTGCGATTATAATTATTGTTCTCAATATACAAAATGTTCCGGGTGTGTTTGTAAGCATATTTAAGGGTGCGTTCGGATTTAAGGCTGCTGCGGGCGGAATTGTCGGTGCAGCAATTAAACAGGCTATAACGATGGGCTTTAAGCGCGGTGTGTTTTCAAATGAGGCAGGGCTTGGTTCGTCGGTTATGGTTCACAGCGCATCAAATGTAAAAGAACCTGTTGTGCAGGGTATGTGGGGCATATTTGAGGTTTTTGCCGATACAATCGTTGTTTGTACTTTAACAGCGCTTGTAATTTTATCTTCAGGTGTGGTAAAGCCGCTGGATATTACAACAGAAAAGCTCGGTGTTATAACAATAGATGAGCAAACCCGTCTTGAAATGGCGATTGATGAGGCGACAGCGGCTGCACAAAGTCAAGGCAGAACTCTATCAAGCGAGGAGTTGGCAAATATTAAACCCAAAAGCCTTCAAAAGATAAACCTCTATGATTATCCAATACAAGAGGTGACTTATTCTGAAGAACTTGAGGAAAGTCTTGATGATGAATCACAGGTTATGGTAGCTTTATCAGAGGAAGGAGGGATTTTAGGGATACTGAATACCGATACTGATGTTGTTATATCTCTTGATGATAAACCATACAGCGAAACTTATGGTATGCAGCTTGATGGAGTACCGTTTGTAAGTACGGCGTTTTCACACGGGTTCGGCAATTTTGCAGGTGGGTTTGTTTCGATAGCTATTTTGCTGTTTGCGTTCTCAACTGTTCTTGGCTGGTCATTCTACGGGACTAAAGCGTGTGAGTTTTTGTTCGGAACACGCGCGACGGTTGTGTATAAGGTAATATTTGTGTTGTTTATAGTAGTAGGCGCAACAATGAGTCTTGACCTGGCATGGAGTATTGCTGATACGCTAAACGGACTTATGGCGATTCCGAACTTGATAGGCGTATTGACTCTGTCTGGGACGGTGGTTGCGATTACCAGAAATTACGCAAAGCGTAAATTCTCAGGCGATGAATCTATTCAGCCGATGCTGTCTATCTTCCCGGATATACAGGCTGAACAGGAAGCAAAGCTTGATATAGAAGAAGATTAAAATTATAAAACCGGCAATTGCAAAGCATTATGCAATTGCCGGTTTTATAATACGTTGACAGCAGATGCCTGTAAAATCAGAAAAACGGCGCAAGAATAGCGCCGCTTTTTTGTTAAGATTAAAAATATTCTTTTGAAATTCTGAGTAGAATTTTTAAAAATTTTAAATAAAACTCATTATTTACTTTTTTGCCCTCAAAAACAGTGCCAGCAAAAGAAAAATCAATGCTGCAACAAAGTCTATTATAATACTGCTG
>CALXUL010000018.1 GCA_944391635.1 uncultured Clostridia bacterium
TGTGGCTGGAGCCTTTACAAAACCGTCAAGCGGTAGGAGAATGAAACCAATCCACAGCATCTAAACAATTATATCATAGTTCTTGGAGAGGAACTCTAAAAACTACTACATTTATTATACGAGGAGAGTGAATAAATAATGCAGAAAAGATATGACAGCTTTACAGGTGAATATCTCTATTCCAAAAAGCATGAAAGCGGGCTTTCAATATTTATAATGCCCAGGAAAGGGTACAGCTCAAATTATGCAATTTTCGGTACAAGGTATGGTTCTGTCGATTCTAAATTTATTGTCCCCGGAGAGAACAAGGTGACCGAGGTGCCGGATGGCATAGCGCATTATTTGGAACATAAAATGTTTGACCAGCCGGATGGGAGCAATGTATTTGACAAGTTTGCCAAATACGGCGCTAATGCAAATGCCTTTACAAGTTTTAATATGACAGCTTATCTGTTTTCTGCAAGTGATAATGTTAAAGAAAACGTAAAAACGCTTATGGATTATGTTCAGACACCGCACTTTACTGATGAAAGTGTTTTAAAAGAGCAGGGAATTATCGGACAGGAGATAAAAATGTATGATGATAACGCTCCCTGGCGAGTGTTTTTTAACCTGCTTGGCTGCCTTTATGTAAATAACCCGGTAAAGCTTGATATAGCGGGTACTGTTGAGAGTATTTCACATATTACAAGCGGATTGCTGTATAAGTGCTATAATACTTTTTATAATCTGTCGAATATGGCTATTTTTGTAACAGGCGATTTTGAGCCGGAGGAAATGCTTGAAGTTATTGAAAGCTCAATTAAAAAGAATGAACCTTTTGATGAGAGGATAGAGCGGATATATCCTGATGAGCCGGATGAAATTGCAAAGCCGTATGCGGAGCAGTCAATTTCTGTAGCGCAGCCGCTGTTTATGATTGGTTGGAAGGATATTGACGTAGGCTATGGCGGCGAGAAGCTTTTAAAGAAAAGTATTGAAATGGAAATTTTATGTGAACTGCTTTTTGGAAAAAGCACAAAACTTTATAACGATTTGTATTCTAAAGGGCTTATTAATTCAACATTTTCGGTTGAATATAATCCACAAATAGCTTATGGTTTTACAGCGATTGAAGGTGAATCACCAGATCCTAAAAAGGCCTACGAATATATACTCGATGAAATAGAAAAAGCAGACTTAAATGAAGAGGATTTCCGGAGAGTAAAAAAGGTTGTATGGGGTGATTTTATCCGTTCATTTAACGATATTGAAGGATATGCACATTGTTTTATGACAGAATTTTTTACTGACTCTGATTATTTTGATTATCCAAAAGTATTTGAGACGGTTAGTTTTGAGGATGTAAAAAACCGCTTGAAGAGCCATTTTGTACGAAACAGGGCTGCACTATCAGTAATAAACCCTGTTAAAAAATAAAAATGTTCCGCACAAAAATCCTGCATTGCCAGTAATATGGTAGCAGCAGGATTTTTTAGGAGGCGGAATTATGGATAATAGTTTTATGTTTGCGCTGTCGCTGACGCTATTTGCCGGTCTTGCAACCGGTCTTGGCAGTGTGATGGCGCTTTTTGCAAAACAGACAAACACAAAATTTCTTGCAGGATCTCTTGGCTTTTCTGCCGGGGTCATGCTGTATGTTGCGATGATTGAGATATTCCAGAAAGGAAAGGTGTACCTTACCTCGTCAGCAGGAGAGGTGCCAGGAGCGTATTATGCTGCTATCTTCTTCTTTCTGGGTATATTTCTAATAGGTATTATAGACTTTTTTGTACCATCAGCCGATGGAGATATAGGGACTTTGACGCAGTCGGGGCAAAAAGCAAATTGCGGTCTTAAGAGAATGGGATTTATGACTGCACTTGCTATAGGCATACATAATTTTCCAGAGGGTCTTGCGACCTTTACATCAGCATTAAAAGACCCCCATTTGGGGATTGCAATTGCCGTTGCGATAGCAATACATAATATTCCCGAGGGAATAGCTACTTCTGCGCCGATTTATTTTGCAACAGCGGACAGGCGAAAAGCATTTTATATTTCCTTTTTGTCCGGAATGACTGAGCCTATCGGCGCACTTATAGGGTATTTTGCGTTAAGACCGTTTTTTAATGATTTTGTGTTCGGGGCATTATTTGCGCTGGTTGCAGGAATTATGGTGTTTATTTCGATAGAAGAACTGCTGCCTATGGCGCGTGAGATTGAAAAAAGCCGTATTACAATTATCGGTGCGGTAATAGGTATGATGATAATGGCGGCAAGCCTGCTATTATTTATGTAACAGGAGGTAAAAGGTTGGAAATTACGTCAGCTAAAAATGAAACATACAAATACATAAAGTCCCTTCTTGCCAAAAAAGACCGTGACCGGGAGGGCAAGTACACTGTTGAGGGAATAAAATCGGTATCGGACGCTGTAGAGGCAAAAGCTGATATAGACTTTATTGCTGTTTCAGATAATTATGGCGGAAAAATTTTTGACGGGTACAAGACTGTTGTAATTGCTGATAAGATTTTTCCGCAGCTTTGCGATACAAAGACTCCGCAGGGGATTATGGCAGTAATTAAAAAGCGCAAATCTATAAAAAAGCCCAAAGACGGACGCTATATTTACTGTGACAGGATACGTGACCCGGGCAATCTCGGCACTATAATAAGAACAGCAGACGCGGCTGGATTTGAAGTAATTTTATCAGAAGAATGTGCCGACCTTTACAGCCCCAAGACAGTAAGAGCGAGCATGGGGTCGTTTTTCCGTGTTAATGTATATGAAAATGTCGTATATGAAGAACTTAAAAGTTACGGAATAAGGCTTCTTGGCGCGGCTCTTTCAAAAGAAAGTATAGATTATAAAAGCGCTGATTATACACTGCCGGTTGTAATAGTAGTCGGGAATGAGGCAAACGGAATTAGCAGTGAGCTTTTAGACGTATGCGATAATAAGGTTATAATCCCGATATATGGAGAAGCGGAATCCTTAAATGCTGCTGTTGCTGCGTCGATTTTGATGTATGAGGCGGTAAGAGGTAAAAGTTTAACATAATAGACAAATAACTGTAACCAAATATTAAAAGAAAAGACATTTTTATGTCTTTTCTTTTTTTGGCATGTATGATAAAATAAATAATTATACAGATTATTTTTAAAATGGGATAATATAATTTTAAGAGGTGAAAAAATTGGAGAGTATGACGGTAAATCTTGGTCAAAACTCTTATGATATAAGTTTTCATAAAGATTTTAGTGATTTTGCAGAGGTTTTGGAAAAAATAAATGCACCCAATAAAATACTTGTTGTTACAGATACAAATGTGCTTGGTCTTTATGAAGATGAAGTGTGCAGAATTTTAAAAGATGCGGGATATGATGCGGTTAGCTATGCTTTTGCAAATGGTGAGGAAAATAAAAATATTGACAGCGTTATGGGTATATGCGCAGCCTGCCGTGAACATAAAATGGACAGAGCGTCTATGATAATAGCTTTGGGCGGCGGTGTAGTAGGAGACATGGCAGGTTTTGCTGCGTCGATATATATGCGTGGAATACGCTTTGTTCAGGTTCCGACAACGCTTCTTTCGCAGTCGGACAGTTCGGTGGGTGGAAAAACTGGTTGTGATTTTTGTAATGTGAAAAATCTTATAGGTACGTTTTATCAACCAAAACATGTTTACATTAATGTGTCCACTCTAAAAACATTGCCTAAAAAAGAATTTATATCAGGAATGGCAGAAGTAATTAAGCATAGTATAATTAGGGATGAGGAATTTTTTGTATGGATTAAGGAAAACGCTGCAAAAATAAAAGCATTTGATGAGGAAACTCTAATTAAAATGTGCCGTAAAAATTGCCTGATTAAATCAGAGGTTGTAGAAAAAGATGAGAAAGAGCAGGGAATAAGGGCATACCTAAATTTTGGGCACACAATAGGCCATGCGATTGAGAGCGCGGCAGGTTTTAGCCTTACGCACGGCGAATGTGTTGCGCTTGGCATAGCTGCGGTATCTTATATTGCAAACACAAGGGGCGTACTTCAGGACAGCGAGCTTGAAGAGATAATGGATGTGTTAAGCATTTATGGCTTTAACACGCGGATTGATTTGCCTGAAACAGAGCTTATAATGTCGCTTATGAAGTCGGATAAGAAGAGCTTGTCAGGCAGGCTGAAATTTGTATTGCCAAAGAATATTGGCGAAGTTTATGTGACGACAGATGTGTCGGAAGATGAAATTTTGGATTCCCTTGAGTTTATAAGGAAATAACCCTGTGGAGGAAAAGTATGTATTTTTGGATAATAGTTGCGCTTGCTGTCACGGTTGCTGATCAGATAAGCAAGGTATTTATTTCATCAAATTTCAGTGCAACAGACCATGTTGTTTTTATACCCGGGCTAATGGATATAGTGTACGTAAAGAATACTGGCGCCGCATTTAGTATTTTAAGGGAGCATACCTGGCTTTTGGGGATTATTTCGGTGTTGTTCTGCGTTGGGATAGCGGTATATATGCTAAAGAAAAAGCCAAAGGACAGAATGCTTATAATGTGTGCGGGACTGCTTCTGGGCGGTGCGCTTGGAAACGGCATTGACAGGATAGTCCGCGGATTTGTTGTGGATTTTTTTGAGGTTACACTGTTTAAATTCCCAGTATTTAATGTTGCTGATATTGCAATTACTGTTGGTGCTGCAATGCTTGCGGTATATTTGATAGCAACTGATAAGAGGAATAGTGATGAGAAAAGTAGTATTAATTCCGGAGAATGAAAATGTTAGAATAGACACGTATATAAGCGGAGAGATAGATGATGTTTCACGCTCATATGCGGCGGCGCTTGCGGATAGCGGGCATGTTTTTTCGGGCGGAAAAGCAGTTAAAAAGAACTACAAAACACGTCTTGATGAGGAAGTTGTTGTAGAAATACCTGAGCCGGAAAGCCTTGATGTTGAGGCTGAGGATATACCGCTTGATATAGTATATGAGGATAAAGACCTTATAGTAGTAAATAAACCGCAGGGAATGGTTGTGCATCCGGCTGCCGGGAATTATCACGGTACGCTGGTAAACGCGCTTTTATGGCACTGTAAAAATGAGCTTTCAGGTATAAACGGAGTTTTGAGACCTGGAATTGTGCATAGGATAGACAAAGATACCAGCGGACTTCTGGTTGTGGCAAAAAATAATGAAGCGCACTTGGAACTTGCAAAACAGCTAAAGGAGAAAAAAGCAAACCGTCGTTATATAGCTTTGGTTTGCGGCAGGGTTACAGGCGAAGGCGTTGTAAATAAACCGATTGGTCGAAGCCCAAATGACAGAAAAAAAATGGCAATTGTACAGGGAGGCCGAGAGGCAGTAACACATTATAGACCGATAGAAGAATTTTTAGGATATACTCTTATAGAATGTGTGCTTGAAACAGGTCGTACACATCAGATAAGGGTACATATGCAATCGATAGGGCATCCTATTGCTGGTGATAAGGTTTACGGAGCAAAGAATGACAGAATAAAAACAGACGGACAGCTTCTTTTTGCTAAAACACTTGGGTTTGTGCATCCTGCCAGCGGTGAATATATGGAGTTTTCTGCGCCGCTTCCGGGATATTTTGAAGAGGTTTTGAATAAGCTGAGAAAATAATGAATGTTTTGAAAGGATTTGATTTGATGGAAAAACTAAAGGTATGCGTAATATTCGGCGGGCGCTCGCCGGAGCATGATATATCGTTAAAATCTGTAACCTCGGTTGTAAAAAACCTTAACAAGGAAAAATATGAAATCATTCTTTTGGGTATAACAAAAGCTGGAGAATGGTTTTTGTACAGCGGTGATACATATGAATTTGAAAATGACGTATGGCTTTGCGATAAAAGTCTTCTAAAAAAGGCTGTGATTTCACCTGATACAGTGGATAAGGCGATTATTACTGAGGATGGAGAAAAGATAAAACCGGATATTGTTTTTACTGTACTTCATGGCGAAAATGGTGAAGACGGGACAATTCAGGGGCTTTTAGAGCTTTCAGGGATAAAATACGTCGGTATGGGAGTATTATCATCTGCCGTATGTATGGATAAAGCATATGCAAAGATTATATTTAAAAATGCCGGCATACCACAGGCAGACTGGGAAATTGTATTAAGGCGTGAGTTTAAAGACCA
>CALXUL010000019.1 GCA_944391635.1 uncultured Clostridia bacterium
CGAAAAAAGCCGTGATAAGGGATTCCCTTGCCAGACCGCAAGCTTTCGCGAGGAATGTCGCCGCCGCCATAAAACTTGCAGTTTTCAGCATTTTTTCGCCGCCGCTCACAACTCTTCACCCCCGCAAAGAAGCTTTACTGCAAGCTCGGCATTACGCTTTGCTTTTTCCTTAAGCTCGCTTCGTTTTTTCATAAGCTTATCTTTTATGCTATCATAGTTCTGCATACACCTGTCTACTGACGAAATCAGTTCATCCAGAGTTAAATTATCTACACTACAATAATTATCCATACCTATATAATCGAGAAATCCGCTTACCTTAGGGTCATATACCAGCCCAATCAGCGGCACGCAGGCTACCGAAGAATATATTAGCGTATGGAGTCTCATACCAATGCAAAGCGTCATTTTACCGAATAGCTGCAACAACTTTTGTATATCATATCCCGGGCCAATAACAGCACAGCGCGATACCATCTTATCACATATCTTAATCGTTATGTCATTATCAACTTGCGGCTGCATCGGTAAAAACACGGTAAACATCCCGTACTTATCCGAAGCATAGTCACAAAGCCCGGCAATTTTCTGTTCAAAATCTGGGCAATTATTTTTCCATTCACGCACCGATACACATAAAAGCGGCTTATCCTCCGGTATGCCAAGCCCCTGTAAAATCTTATCCGACCCTGCCCTATCCGGTTCAATCCGAAATGCCGGGTCAGCTGTAACCTCTGTTTTGGGCTTATTTACTCCAAGTTTTAAAAGCTCGTCATACGAAGCCTTATCACGCAGAGTTATTAAGTCTACCTTATTTAATACTTTGCTTGCACGGGCTTTATTCTGTTTTGAATACAAAGGTCCTATCCCGTTTGCATACAGCATTACTTTCTTGCCCAGCGCCAGCGCTATTTTAATTATCCACAAATAATATAAAAGCGATTTTGTGCTTGTTCCGTCCTGCATTAGCGTACCGCCGCCAGAAACCAGCATTTTTGTATTAGTCAGCTCGCGCAAAACACTAAATACATTCTCTCTGCTGACCGCTTTTACTTTATATATTTTCTCTGTTTCTTTCGGATTCTTTGACAAAACGACAATATCTATATCCGGCTTGAGTGATCTTAAATCCTCGATAATAGACATCAGAAGAGCGTCGTCGCCGCTATTGCGGAATCCGTAATAGCCCGAAATTACAATATCACTCATCGTGAAATATCCTCCTTACGTTTTACTGACTATTGCAATACGCTTCGGTATACCCCTTCTGTGTCATCTGTCATTCTTTTTACCGAATAATTTTCTAATATCAACTTTCTGCCATACTTACCGAGCTTTTCCCGATCCTCCTGCCACATACCAAAAAATTCGCCGATATCCTGCGCCAATTTTGCTGTGGTTGATTCCTCAAGTCCGCGGCAGCAGAAATTTGTGTGTAGTGCCTGCTGGAGCTTGTCCTCGCCGAACAAACCGATATACCCTTCATTACCGGCAATAATTGCGGGCTTTTCCTCCGCCATAGCTTCAAGCGCTGCCCTCGATACTCCAACAAACAGCTTTGCCGGCGCGATAAGCTGTGCAATATCCACTCTTGCTCCTGCCATCACAACCGCATCGCGTCCAAGACTTTCATTTGCCTTCTTTGCTTCTTCATACACCTTGTCATAGTCATCTCCGCCGCCGACAATAAGTACTTTCAAATTCTCTACAATAGAATTAAGCTCTAATACTGCCTCAATAAGCTGATGCGCAACTTTAGACCTTGATTCATCCATTCTGCTCACATAAACTATTGTATTATCATCTTCGCTAATGGAAAATTCCCTGCAAATCTCACTTCCGTCAGCTTCCGGCGAGAATCTCTCAGTATCTATTCCATTTATCGTTACAGTAATATTCTCTTCCGGAATATGGTAATTATCCATTAAATATTTTTTTATATCTTCGCTTACCGCAAGCGTTTTCTGTCCCCAGTTTGTTATATATTTGAGCCCATACTTGGTGGTAAACACCCAATGTGCTGTTGTAACGAATGGGAACTTCATCCTCCGCCACAGTTTGCCGAGTATAAATGACGGGATACGCGCGTGGGAATGTACAATATCAACCTTTTCCTCAGTAATAATTTTTTTAAGCATTCTGAATGCCTTTAATACGTTTGCAGGGTTCTTGTTCTGAAGCGGTACAGTATAATGCTTTATTCCGGCATTTTCAAGTTCTGCAACATATGCACCGCCGTTTGACGTAACTATAACATCCCAGCCACGGCGCTTAAGCTCCTTTGCCAATTCCACAACATGCGTCTCAGCACCGCCTATATCTAATTTCATCAGCGACAACAGCACTTTCATCTGTATATTTTCATTCCTTTCTCTGCCGTTTTTCTCAGGCAGAATTATTAAACATAACTATTCATTCTATATTATACTTTATTCAGGCAAAAATAGCAAGTAAAAGCGGTAATTTTTACAACTAAAAAGAGGCGGCAATATTGCCGCCTCTTTTTTAATACGCTAAAAGCTCCTTGATTTTCTTTTTATCCTCTTTATTTATCCTAAAAGAATCACGTGCCTTGGATATAGTAATTTTTGCTGTTTCCTCATCAAGCCTATTGTGCGAAAAAAACTCATAACACTCATTCGGGCATTTTGCAAACGCTGTGGCAAAAAGCCAACCTCTCATCATTTTAACATAATAAAAATCATTCTGCGCAAGATATGTCCGCATCAGCACGTCCTTTATATGCACACTGTCAAGATAATAACGCATAAGATATGTAAGACCATATCGTACAAGCCACGGATTTTGAGAATGAATAAAATAAAGAACGTCACCGTAAAATCTGTCAAGATGTTTTTCAACACCATAAAAAACCACAGTATCGCACAGCGCCCAATTTGAAATTTTTTGCGCATAGAACTTCATGTCAGAAAGCATTGTGTCATAATCGGTTTTTGCGTATGACAGCACAAGCCCCAAAAGAAGTATGTCCTCATACTTTTCGCCTGTGAACCCCTTCACAAAACTGCGAAAATTTCCTTTTACGATTTTCTTTGCCATATTTCTCAAAACCGGCACTTTTATTCCATACTGCGCGACAGTATCCGGGATTATTTTTTGGTTGAACTTTCGGCATTTTTCATCTGAAATCTCTTTCATATACTCCGAAAGCTGTATGTAATCACCAGCATCCCAAATATCCTTTACAAGCTCAATCATAATCTTTCACTAATTAGCTCTGCCATCTTCTTTGTGCCGACCTTTTCCATTCCTTCAGACATTATATCTGCGGTCCTGTAGCCCTCATCAAGCACCTTATCCACTGCTGCTTCAATAGCATCAGCTTCCTCTATCAAGCCAAAACTCATCCTCAGCATCATTGCAGCTGATATGATTGTTGCAATCGGGTTTGCAATATCAAGTCCCGCAATATCCGGTGCTGAACCGTGTATAGGCTCATACATACCGCGCTTATTTTCTCCCAGCGACGATGACGGCAACATACCTATCGAACCGGCAATTGCACTTGAAAGGTCTGATAAAATATCACCGAATATATTTGATGTAACAATCACATCAAACTGCGCAGGATTAATCGCCAGCTGCATAGCAGCATTATCAACATACATATGTGACAACGTAACCTCCGGATAGTCTTTTGCAAGCTCTGTCATAACAAAGCGCCACAATCTTGACGACTCAAGCACATTTGCCTTATCAACCGAAACCACTCTCTTTTTACGCAGCATTGCGGTTTCAAAAGCAATTTTTCCTATTCTTCTGATTTCCTCTACGCTGTACTTTTCCTCATCAGATGCCCAGCTTCCATCCTCTGCACGCTGTTTCTTACCGAAATAAATACCACCAGTAAGTTCCCTTACCACCATTATATCCAAACCTGATACAAGCTTCTCGCTCTTTAGCGGTGATGCAGCAGCAAGCTGAGGCTTTAAAATTGACGGGCGAAGATTTGCATAAAGTCCCAATGCTTTTCTAATCCCCAAAAGCCCGGTTTCAGGTCTTTTTTCAGCCGGTACCGAATCCCATTTCGGTCCGCCGACTGCGCCGAGCAGCACACTGTCGGATTCCATACATGTTTTAATCGTTTCTTCCGGCAGAGGTACGCCGTATTTATCAATCGCACAGCCACCCATATCTACTTGGGTATAATTAAATGAATGACCGAATTTTTTTGCCGCAGCATCAAGCACCACTTTCGCACCGGATACTATTTCAGGTCCTATCCCATCACCCGGTATCAGCGCAATCTTAAACTCTGCCATATCACTTTTCCTCCCTTATCTTTGCTATAAGACCACCGGCAGATATTATCTCCTGCATAAACGGCGGAAATGCAGCAGCCTGATAACTACGGTTCTTAGTTAAATTTGTAATAACGCCTGTATCAAAATCAATTTCAACCTCATCGCCTTCGTCAATATCCTCGCTCGCCTGTGCACATTCGAGTATAGGAAGACCTATATTTATTGCGTTACGGAAGAAAATCCGCGCGAAATCCTTTGCTATAACGCAGGAAATTCCGCTTGCTTTAATTGCAATGGGCGCATGCTCTCGCGATGAACCGCAGCCAAAATTTGCTCCGCCCACCATTATATCACCTTTTTTAACTCTTCCAACGAAAGTTTTATCTATATCCTCCATACAATGAAGTGCGAGTTCGCCCGGTTCACTTGTACTAAGGTAACGTGCCGGAATAATTACGTCGGTATCTATATTATCACCGTATTTTATTACACAACCTTTTGCTTTCATTACTTCACACATCCTTTACATAATTTCTTCCGGCGCAGTAAGCTTTCCTGTCACACCGGATGCCGCCGCAACTTCAGGGCTTGCAAGATATACTTCTGATTCAACATGCCCCATTCTTCCGAGGAAATTACGGTTAGTCGTCGAAACGCACCTCTCACCTGCGGCAAGTATACCCATATGTCCGCCAAGGCAAGGTCCGCAGGTCGGCGTTGAAATAACACAGCCTGCCTCTATAAGTGTCATTATCGTACCGTCAGCAATTGCTTCTTTATATACTTCCTGTGTCGCGGGGAATACAATCGCACGTATACCGTCTTTAATCTTTTTACCCTTTAATATTTCTGCCGCTGCACGAAGGTCAGAAATACGCCCGTTTGTACAGGACCCAATTACTATCTGGTCAATTTTAACATCTCCCCAGTTATCCGGCGTCCTTGCATTCTCAGGAAGATGCGGGAAAGCTACAGTATGCGGAACCTTTGATAAATCAATATCAATTACCTTGACATATTCTGCATCCTCATCTGCCGTATACTCGGTAAACTGCTTTGATGAATGCTGTTTCATATATTCACGTGTCTTATCGTCAACCTCAAATATCCCGTTTTTGGCGCCGGCTTCTATCGCCATATTTGCAATCGTGAACCTGTCATCCATTGACAAAGTATGCATACCTTCTCCGCCGAACTCCATCGACTTATATAAAGCCCCGTCAACACCTATCATTCCTATAATATGCAGAATCAAATCCTTGCCGCTGACATATTTGTTAAGTTTTCCTGTAAGGTTAAAGCGAATTGCCTCAGGAACCTTAAACCAGGCTTTTCCGGTAGCCATACCGGCAGCCATATCGGTAGAACCGACACCGGTAGAAAACGCGCCAAGCGCACCATATGTACAAGTATGTGAATCAGCGCCTATTACTACGTCGCCTGCAACCACAAGACCTTTCTCCGGCAAAAGCGCATGCTCAATCCCCATCTGTCCAACTTCAAAGTAGTTTTCAATCTCATGTTCTTTTGCAAAACAACGTACCTTTTTTGCCTGTTCTGCGGATTTTATATCTTTATTAGGCGTAAAATGATCCGGCACAAGCGCAATCTTTGAGCGGTCAAACACAGTACCGCAGCCGATTTTACCGAATTCAGTTATTGCCGGCGGAGTTGTAATATCGTTTCCCAGAACAAGGCTAAGATTTGCCATTATCAATTCTCCGGCTTTAACCGATTCCAAGCCTGCTGCTTTCGCAAGAATTTTCTGTGTCATTGTCATTGCCATTTTTCTATCCTTCCTTTCACGGATACTGCTTCAATTTCTCCTTATCTTTATATTTTACACCATTTTCTTCTATTTGTCCAATAAAAAAAGACATTTTACAAAAAAAATTATTTTTATATGCAAGTTTAATATATCAAAATAAAAACGCACTCTTAAAGTCATTATTTCTATACAAATAAAATATACTTTATAAAACGGGAAAATCCCATAAAATAACTCAGGACTGTCCGCATCCTGGGTCAAGGTTTAAAATCCGCGGGCAGAAAGGCTATGAATTTCTATGGATTATCTGACTGAGGAAAACGGAGTTATGGCTCATTATTTCTGCCATAGAGGCGACGGGCTTTGCCGGCGCAGCGCGCGCGGCGGCGCATGGCAGGAGCATGAAAGTATTCTGCGCGGCGTGCACGGCAGTTTCGGACTATACCCCGACGGCTCAAATCTCCATATTGTTGCTCCCACAGACAACTCCGAGCTTATGTATATCACCGGCTCAAGCGGTTCCTGGCGCAGGTTTATATTAAAAAAACTCGGCGATGATAAAGACATTCTATCTATACAAATATACTCATCCTGTGGAAAACTGCATATGCTCTATTCAGTTCGTATTGAAAATGATATTTACCTTATGCATTGCAAATTTGGCTCAAATTCCATACCCGATAATGTATCCAAACTAAACTCGGGCGAATTTTTTATTTCTAATGACTGCGTGTATTATACCCTTCCCGACAAATGCGCCGTATACTCATCTCTTGCAGGTGATAAACCCTCATCCTTTGTTCGTATAGCTGAAAATAGCTCAGTTCCTTATGTGTATGACGGACATATCGCATTTATTTCCGAAAAAAAAATTTTCTTAGATAACCGCCAAGTCTGTTATGACCCCAAAGCTGACGGAATAATTATTGCCGAGTATGACGGGCGTATTTATACTGTCTGGAAAAGCGGTGATTTCGTACGCTATATATGCTCCGATTCACAGACAAACAAAGCTTTTTCCATTATAAACCCGTCGCGTGAAGCCAAGTTATACGCTATCTGGAAAAATGGCCGCTGTTTTTATCTATACGGCAGTGATTCCGGCAGTGAGCTTACCACCTACATAAATCCTGCCCCCTTCGGTTCACATTCGGATTCCTCCCGCGACCAGCTTAGGCGACGTCTTGAAGAAATGAAACAGGAAATAAACCGTCTGCGCCGCCAGCTTGCTGATTATTCGTGATTTTTTAGTCACAAGTACACCCTGTCTTTATATTTTAAAAATTCCGCTTTCATTTATTATAAAAGACACAGTCTGTCTACAAAACGGGCTGTGTCTTTCTGCTTATTCACATGCTTACAACTTTTGTTCGTGGAGATGCCATATTTAAAATTTTCTATCACCTCTAAAATATACCGTGTCATCGAGTTGCGCAAGGCTACTTTTTGTAGAATTTTGTCGAAATGTATTGCATTATGCAATTTTTTATGTTATACTTTAACTATAAATAATGAAAGGGAGAGCAGTATGGATTATGATTTAAAAAAAATCGGAAAAATCATCTCAGAGGCGCGGAGAAATTCAGGGCTCACGCTTGAAGAAGTAGGGCTAAGGGTTGGGGTAACAAAATCAACAGTGCAGCGATACGAAAAAGGGTTGATAAAATCGCCTAAACGCGCTGTTTTAGAGTCTATCGCACGCGCACTGGCTTTAGATCCGTCAGAACTTACCGGAGAAAAACCTGTTCCTAACAACATATTCCCCATAAATAACCCCAATCAAAAGCAAGCCGTTCCTATCTTGGGACGAGTAGCCGCCGGGGATGGTGCATTTGCTGACAGTAATGTAAAAGGGTATATAATGGAGAACAAGTCTTCTCTGTCGCCAAGTTCAGAGTACGCGTATCTTGTAGTTGAAGGCGACAGCATGTATCCTGAATTTAAAAACGGCGATATGGTACTTATACAATGCAGCGGCACTGCCGACAATGGCAGTTATGCTGTTGTTATGGTTGATGATGATAACGGTGTAATAAAAAAGGTAGAATATGGGGACGGATATATTACACTGCACTCGGTAAATCCGTTATATCCTCCCAGAAAATTTGAAGGCAAAGATTTGGAAAGAATAAGAATTTTCGGAACCGTAAAAGGGCTTCGCAGGTCCTTTTAGAACAGGAGGGGAAAATGGCTTACTGGAATCCCTGGCACGGCTGCCGTAAAATCAGCCCAGGCTGTGCCAATTGTTATGTATTCCGTATTGACTCACAGCATCAGCGTGATGCCTCCGATGTGCACAAGAATTCCACTTTTAAACTTCCGATTTCAAAAAAAAGATCGGGGGAATATAAAATACCACCCGGCGAAACAGTATATACGTGTTTTTCTTCGGATTTCTTTTTAGATACTGCGGATACATGGCGCAAAGAAGCGTGGGATATGATAAAAACAAGGCAAGACCTCAACTTTTTTATCATCACAAAACGTATAGACAGATTCTTTGTTGAGCTTGCGCCAGACTGGGGCGACGGATATAACAACGTAACCATTTGCTGTACCTGTGAAAATCAGACTATGGCTGATTTTCGGCTGCCTATTTTTCTTGAACTTCCGATAAAACATAAAGAAATAATATGTGAACCGCTGCTTGAAAACATAAACTTGGAAAAGTACCTGACCCCTGCCATAAAATCAGTAAGCGTGGGCGGCGAATCTGGCAAATATGCAAGGTTATGCAGATATGAATGGGTGTTATCCATAAGAGAACAGTGTTTAAGACAGCATACCAACTTTTGTTTCAGGCAAACC
>CALXUL010000020.1 GCA_944391635.1 uncultured Clostridia bacterium
ATTTGAGAAAAATGAAAAGGATAGCGTCTGCAGATGCGAAAATAAATCCCGACGCATATCGGTTTCTATCTTCGCGCCCATAAAATGTCACATATCTGCCATAAAATAATTTGCCGCAGTATCAACAAGACGCAGTGCAAGATAGAAAAGCGCCGCCGTCATAACGCTTCTTACCGTAAGAGCCGATATATTATACATCGCAGTGTTTGTGATATTCCTTGCTATAAGCGGAAAAACCATTTCGCACACAGTAGTAAGCGCCGCGCATAAAAGGTCAAGAAAAAGCGTCAGCTTATACTTTTTAAAATACGGGAAAAAGCGTTTTAACATATACCCTACCGGCATCCTGTTCTGCTCGTTCATAATATACCCTGGCTCCTTTTTACTAATATTAAATATATTATACCATACAAAAACAATTCTGTAAAATCATAAGCTTGACAAAATACAAAAAAAGAGTATACTGTAAATTATATAAACTAACGAAAAGTGAGGATATAATTATGGAATGTAATCATAACTGCGAAAACTGCAGTTCGGATTGTGCCGAACGCGAGCAGGAAAGCCTTCTTGCGCCTCAGAACGCAAACAGCAATATAAAAAAAGTTATTGGCATAGTAAGCGGAAAAGGCGGGGTCGGCAAATCCTTAATTACTGCGCTTTGCGCTGTAATCTCAGCGAGAAAAGGATATAATACCGCAATACTTGATGCCGATATGACCGGTCCGTCAATACCTAAAATGTTTTCTATTAAAAATAAGGCAAAGGGCTGTGAACTTGGTATTCTTCCCGAACTTTCAAAAACCGGGATTAAAATAATGTCGTTAAATCTTCTTCTTGAAAACGAAACCGACCCGGTTATCTGGCGCGGTCCGGTTATCGCAGCAACTGTAAAACAGTTCTGGACCGATGTAGTCTGGGAGGATGTAGACTTTATGTTTATCGACATGCCGCCGGGCACAGGCGATGTTCCGCTTACCGTATTTCAGTCAATTCCTGTTGACGGAATCATTGTTGTTGCATCCCCGCAAGAACTTGTCGGTATGATTGTTGAAAAAGCCGTTAATATGGCAGGAATGATGAATATACCCGTGCTGGGACTCGTTGAAAATATGAGCTATGTTGAATGTCCCGACTGCAAAAAGCAGATAAAGGTCTTTGGCGACAGCCATATTGATGATATTGCAAAAGCTCACAATCTGCCCGTATTAGGCAAGCTTCCTATTGACCCTAAACTCTCTAAAGCATCCGATGCGGGAGTTATTGAACTCTTTGAAGGAAACTGGCTCGATGATGTTTCGGATATGCTCGATAAAATGCTAAATAGCTGATACAACGCCTATACAATTATTGACAAACAGGCATAATTTGGTGTATAATTATATTATATTAACGCCACTTTATGCTTGTTTTATTTTATTTTGGAAGGAGGAATTGATACGGTACGGTTATTGGCGGAAGGTATTATAAATACGAGGAAGAATATTCTTTCGGTAATACGTATTGAAAAGCAATAATTGAAGGAGGGAACAAAATGAACGAAGCTTACGAAAAAATCACCCAGTTTATCAACGAAAAGGTGGAAAAATGCAAACATTATGACAAAATCCCTATTGAGATTTATGAGAAATATAATGTTAAACGCGGTCTGCGCGATAAAAACGGTATAGGCGTTCTTGCAGGACTTACATCAATATCTTCTGTAGAAGCTTACCGTGAGGAAAACGGTGAAAAGATTCCGTGCGAGGGAAGATTACGTTACCGCGGTTATGATATATATGATATTGTAAGAGGGGCAATGGCAGATAAACGTTTTATGTATGAAGAAGCGGCATATCTGCTTCTGTTCGGCGAGCTTCCGTCAGCAAGCGAGCTGGAACAGTTTAAAATGGTTTTAGGGAATATGCGCACACTCCCGACAAACTTTACACGCGATGTCGTTATGAAGGCGTCAACCAAAGATATTATGAATACAATCACCAGGAGTATTCTGACGCTTGCATCATATGACCCTGCTGCGGCAAACCTTGACATGGCAAACGTAATGCGTCAGTGTCTTATGCTGATAAGCGTTCTGCCTATGCTGGCTGTATACGGGTATCATGCGTATAATCACTATGAACGCGGGGAAAGCATGTATATCCATCATCCGCATTATGAACTGTCTGCTGCAGAAAACGCGCTTTTAATGCTAAGACCGGATAAAAAATACACCAACCTTGAAGCAAAGGTTCTGGATATGGCTTTGACGCTGCATATGGAGCATGGCGGCGGCAACAACTCCTCCTTTACCACACATGTTGTTACTTCTTCCGGCTCGGATACCTATTCGGTCATGGCTGCGGCTTTATGCTCACTGAAAGGTCCTAAGCACGGCGGCGCTAACATCAAGGTCGTTAACATGATGAATGATTTAAAACAAAATGTCGCAGATACTACCGATGAGGGGCAGATACGCGACTATATAGTAAAGTTGCTTAACAAGGAGGCCTTTGATGAAAGCGGGCTAATTTATGGTATGGGTCACGCTGTATATTCTATTTCCGACCCGCGTGCTATTATACTAAAGGGCTTTGCACGCGACCTGGCAGCCGAGAAGGGCGATGAACGCGAATTTAATCTCTACGAAACCGTCGAAAGGCTTGCTACCGAAGTTATTGCAGAAAAACGCAGGATTTATAAAGGCGTGAGCGCAAATGTCGATTTTTACAGCGGGCTTGTATACAGCATGCTTGATATTCCGTGCGAATTATTTACACCTATATTCGCCATTGCGCGTATTGTAGGCTGGAGCGCGCATAGAATGGAAGAGTTGGTAAGCGGCGAAAAGATTATCCGCCCGGCATATAAGAGTATTTCTAAAGAAAAAATTTATACGCCTCTAAACAAGCGCTGGACCAAAGAACTGGAAGGTCATGACCCTAAGCTGTTAAAATAGTTTTGAAACCGACAATATTATAAAAACCGTGTTGCTTGCAAATAATTTTGCTGCCACACGGTTTTTTTCGTTATGTTTAATCTGTGTCATATCCATCTCGCACACGCTGCTCTGATATACGTTCTTCAACCATCATATCTTTAATCTTCATAAGCCTGGTTGTATTTGACCTCTCAGCCTCATCAAGTTTCATTGTAATATACCGTATAGTATCCTCATAATTCGGTATCATAACATATTCAAGCGCATTAACGCGCCGGCGTGTTTTTTCAATCTCAGATGCAAGCAGTGCCGCCGCCTTTTCACATTCGGCAAGACGCAGCATATCAGGAAGCACTCCCGAAAGCTCCGAAATTGCAGCGTCCAAATCACCGCCGGTATAAGCATAGCCATAGGAAAACATATCGCCCTCAGATAATGCCCTGGTATTTGTTTTAAATACAGGTATATCCACGCTCATTATATTCTTATTCGATACTTCAAGAAAAACCTCCTGTTTCGGAAGCATCAAGGCAGAATTTATCACCTCTCGCTGCAAAACCGATCCGGCAACCGCAAAGCTCTGATTTGCGGCTTTAAGTCTTTCTTCAACCCTTTCCCTTAAAACCTTATTCTCACGCACGATATCCAAAAACTGACGCATAAGCTCATCACGCTTATCTTTGAGCAGCTTATGTCCGCGCATTGCCACAGACAAACTCTTTTTTAAGCGCGTAAGCTCCATTCGCGTAGGATTTACATTAAGCTGTGCCATATTCCTACCATTCCCTTCAACCGTCGTTTTCCTTATTGTAATAAAGGTCAAGATACTCGTCTTTGATTCTCTTAAGCTCGCTCCTTGGAAGTATCGACAAAAGCTGCCAGCCTATCTTAAGCGTTTCTTCTATGCTCCGGTCGGTTGTATATCCCTGTGATACATACTTTTTCTCAAATTCATCCGCAAATTTTGCATACAGTTTATCCACATCGGAAAGCGCCGCTTCACCGAGTATAACCATCAATTCTTTTGCCTCTTTACCTCTTGCATATGCGGCAAAAAGCTGGTTCATTGTATTTGCATGGTCTTCCCTCGTTTTACCTTTTCCTATACCCTTATCTTTGAGTCTTGAAAGACTCGGCAAAACATCAATCGGCGGCATAATGTTTTTTCGGTAAAGCTCTCTTGACAAGATTATCTGCCCCTCTGTTATATACCCCGTAAGGTCGGGGATTGGATGGGTTTTATCATCCTCCGGCATTGTAAGGATAGGAATCAGAGTTATTGACCCGCTCTTTCCTTTTAGTCGTCCTGCACGCTCATAAAGCGTTGCAAGGTCGGTATACATATACCCGGGATAACCGCGTCTGCCCGGAACTTCTTTTCTTGCGGCAGATACTTCCCTCAATGCATCTGCATAGTTTGTAATATCAGTCATAATAACCAAAACATGCATTCCTAAATCAAATGCAAGGTATTCCGCTGCCGTAAGCGCCATTTTGGGTGTTGCAATACGCTCTATTGCCGGGTCATTTGCAAGGTTTATAAACAGCACGGTACGCTCCATTGCACCGGTACGTTCAAAGTCTTCAATAAAGAAATTAGCTTCCTCAAAGGTAATACCTATTGCGGCAAATACAACCGCAAATTTTTCGTCCGTACCGCGAACCTTTGCCTGACGCGCAATCTGCGCTGCAAGATTTGCATGCGGCAAGCCGCTGCCTGAAAATATAGGCAGTTTCTGCCCGCGCACCAAAGTATTAAGACCGTCAATTGCACTGACTCCGGTCTGGATAAATTCCTCCGGGTAATTTCGAGCCGCCGGATTCATCGGAGTTCCGTTTATATCCGCACGCTTATCCGGGATTATAGGTGCTTTTCCGTCTTTGGGATTGCCCATTCCGTCAAATACTCTGCCAAGCATTGCCTCAGATACACCCAGTTCTATTCCATGTCCCAAAAACCGCACTTTAGACTCGGCAAGATTGATGCCGGCACTGTTTTCAAAAAGCTGCACCAACGCATCCGAACCGTTAACCTCAAGAACCCTGCACCGGCGTCTTTCACCGTTTGCAAGTTCTATTTCTCCGAGTTCGTTATACGTAACCCCGCTTACCTCCTTAATCAGCATAAGCGGTCCGGCAACCTCCTGTATAGTTCTGTATTCCTTAGGCATCCTTTCCTACCTCCCTTTTCAAGGCGTCTATCTCTTTTGCTATCTCATCAATAATAGCGTTATATTCCGATTCTACCTGTTCTTCGGCGACATATTTTATTCTGCCTATCCGTTCACGAACCGGCATTGCAACCAATTTATTTATACCTACTCCGTCCGCAAGCGCTGCATTTGACATATCATAAAACTTTAATATCAGCCGCATCATTACGCATTGCTTTTTAAGCGATGCATAGGTATCTATCTCGTGAAACGCATCCTGATGCAGATAATCCTCTCGTATTGACCTTGCCGCCTCAAGTTTCAAACGGTCTGATGCTACCAGCGCATCCATACCTACCAGCTTTACTATTTCATCAAGTTCCGCCTCATCCTGCAGCAGCGCCATCAGTCTGTGTCTTTGAGGCATCCAATCGGGTGATACATTTTCGCTGTACCATTTTTCCATCATATTAATATAAAGCGAATAGCTCTTAAGCCAGTTGATTGCAGGGAAGTGTCTGCGGTATGCAAGAGCTGAATCCAGCCCCCAGAATACTTTTACAATTCTTAGCGTTGCCTGGGATACCGGCTCGGATATATCGCCGCCCTGCGGTGATACCGCGCCGACTATGCTAAGCGCGCCTATGCGTGAATCAGAACCTTTTGAAATCACTCGTCCTGCACGCTCATAAAAACCTGCAAGCCGGCTTCCGAGATACGCCGGATACCCTTCCTCGCCCGGCATTTCTTCAAGTCTTCCGCTCATCTCGCGCAAAGCCTCTGCCCACCTTGAAGTAGAGTCCGCCAAAAGCACAACCGAATACCCCATATCACGGAAATATTCTGCAATAGTTATACCCGTATAAATACTTGCTTCCCGCGCCGCAACCGGCATATCCGATGTATTCGCTATCAAAACCGTACGTTCCATAAGCGTTTTTCCGGTTCGCGGGTCCTTTATCTGGGGAAATTCATTTAGAACATCGGTCATCTCATTGCCGCGCTCGCCGCAGCCGATATATACGACAATATCTGCATCCGCCCATTTTGCAAGCTGATGCTGCACAACCGTCTTGCCGCTGCCGAAAGGTCCGGGAACAGTTCCTACCCCTCCCTTTGCAATCGGGAACAGCGTATCAATTACTCTTTGACCTGTTACCAAAGGCACATCCGGCGACAATTTTTTGGTGTATGGTCTGCCGATTCTTACCGGCCATTTCTGCATCAGCCGCACATCATAACTTTCGCCGCTGTCTGTCTTTATATGTCCTATTACATCCTCTACAGTATAGCTTCCGCTTTTTAAATCTACAAGCTCCCCGCTGCAGCCGGGCGGTACCATAATTCTATGCTCTACAACGCCGGTTTCCTGCACAACGCCGAGAATATCACCCTCTTCTACTCTGCCGGGCTTCTG
>CALXUL010000021.1 GCA_944391635.1 uncultured Clostridia bacterium
GTTCTGCCTGTATTTGCCCCTTATAGGGGCTGTGCAAACCACCGGCTTTGCCGGTGGTTTTGTTTATATGAAAATGTATGGTGTCATTTTATATCGTAATTATAATTTATAATATCATATAATTCAATAAATTAAATATAAAAATAAAAATTTAATATATTTTATAAAATAGAAGAAAAAAATGTTGAATTTTGGCTGAAAACGTGTTATAATGAAAATAAAATGGTGTACAGTTGCGTAGCAATAATAAAACGGTAAGATAAAGCGAAAGGGAAAACCATGGCTGTTAAAAGAATTATTAAAAATATCAACGATACAATATATTTATTCAAACCATTTTGGAAAAACGGTAAATTATATATTATCGGACAAATATTTACAGCGGCGATACTTATACCATTGAATAGAATTTTGTATATTACATTACAAAAATATATTATTGATTCGCTGATTGCAGATGAGCTTTTTTTACAAATTTGTTTTGGTATTTTGAGTTTCAGCCTTTCAATGTTACTTCTGGATTTGTTCGACTTTGTTTTTTTTAATTTATATGGATTAAAAAAATACATATTAATCAGAGGGACTATAGATAAAGAAAATTATCAAAAAGCCAATAAAACAGATTATAAATATTTTGATGATCCTGAGTTTTATGATAATTATACATATGCGATTAATGAAAGAAGCAATAAAGCTGAACAAGCAAGATTACTGCTCATACGCTTGTTATCAACATCTGTTGTTATTATTTCTCTTTCGACCCTTATTGCAACCAGTAAATGGGTTATCATTTTAATCACTGTTGTGTCATTTTGTGTTTCTACATTAATTAATAACAAAATTATAAAAATTAAACATGAAAAGTATTTAGAAGAAATTCCCCTAAACAGAAAGTCCGAATATATTCACAGTTTGTTTTATAATAAGGAGTATGCAGCTGATTTAAAAGTCAACAAATCTTCATATTTTCTTATGAAACATTATGATTGTGTGCTTGATGATAAGATAAAAGTATATAAAAAATATCAAATTAAAAGTGTGATTATAGGTGCATTGGGGATTGTTATTGATAATTTGTCTGAAATTCTGATAAGCATATATCTTGTATATTTAATTGTTCAGGGTAACATAAGTATAGGTGACTTTGCAAGTATGCTTACAGCTACCGGTATGCTTAAAAGCAATATGGGTGAATTTTTTGATTTAATTACAAGATCAAATGATTTGAGCATATATGCAGATAAAATTAAACAATTTTATGATCTTCCATCAACAATTGAAAGTTCGATTGACGGTAAACAACCTAACGAAAATGCATTTTCCGTTGAATTCAATAACGTAAATTTCAAATACAATAATTCTGAATTTGAACTAAAAAACATTAATATTAAGATCAATCCCGGTGAAAAGATTGCTATTGTCGGTGAAAATGGAGTAGGTAAAACAACTCTTACAAAACTACTGCTTCGTCTATATGATCCGGACAGCGGCGAAATAAAGATTGACAATACTAAAATTTCGGATTATGATGTTAATAAATTGCGACATAAAATAGGAATTGCCTTTCAAAAACCGCTTGTTTATGCAATTCCACTGAGTGAAAATATGCAATTGTATAATGATACCACGCCGGAGAACCTCATAAATATTTTGGACAAATTACAGCTGACATCCATTTTGGAGAAAAACAACGCGACCCTTTCCACAGAATTAACCAAAGAATTTGATAAATCCGGCATTATATTATCAGTGGGGGAAGCGCAGAAATTAGGATTATCGAGGATAATGTTTGGTGATTACGGTCTTTTGATTTTTGATGAACCATCTTCAGCACTTGATCCCATTGCGGAATATGAATTGACAAAGATGATTTTTGATCAAGCTAATAAAGCAACAACAATTATGATTTCACATAGATTATCAACAATTAGAAATGCGGACAAAATATTTTTGATTGATAATGGAGAAATCCTTGAGCAAGGTAATCATGATGAGTTAATGCATTTGAAGGGCAAGTATTACACAATGTTTACTAAACAAGCAGAAAATTACATAAAATAATATTCTATAAGATAGGAGTTGTTATTTGTAGTGCAATAACAACTCTTTTTGACGGTCAAAATAAAATATACGGTAGAACTGTGGGAGCGGTAAAAGAATCGAGCAGAACTACAATATGGAGAGTTTTAAACAAGCATATTGAAAATAATGGAACCTGCTTGTATAACGAAAGTGGTTTGACACCACATTACAAAAGTATAAGGTTAATGAAAAAATAACGAGATAAAAAGCACAGTCCATAGCAAATACAAGAATAAAAAGGACAGCCGCGCGTGAGCGGCTGCCTGAGGTCAAGCTTTCTGTGCCCCCTTTAGAGGTTCTGCCTGTATTTGCCCCTTATAGGGGCTGTGCAAACCACCGGCTTTGCCGGTGGTTTTGATTATGCGTCGCTTATCAGTAGTTTTCCTTGCGCACCTCAAAGAAGCTTTGAGGATGAGCGCATACCGGGCAGACCTGAGGCGCTTTCTTACCCATTACAAGATGTCCGCAGTTGCGGCATTCCCACATCACCATTTCGCCTTTTTCAAATACGTTTTGCATTTCTACATTTTTGAGCAGGGCACGGTATCTTTCCTCGTGGCTCTTTTCAATCATCGCGACCGCGCGGAATTTTTCGGCGAGTTCGACAAATCCTTCTTTCTCGGCATCCGCGGCAAATCTCTCGTACATGTCGGTCCATTCATAATTTTCACCCGCGGCGGCGGCGGCGAGGTTTTCGGCGGTATTTCCGAGTTCGCCGAGCTCCTTGAACCACATTTTAGCGTGTTCTTTTTCGTTGTCCGCGGTTTTCTGGAATATTTCGCATATCTGCTCATATCCTTCCTTTTTAGCCACGCTTGCGAAATAAGTATATTTATTCCTCGCCTGGCTTTCTCCGGCAAACGCCTCCATCAGATTTTTTTCTGTTTGTGTTCCTGAGTATTTACTCATGTCAAACCTCCTTATTTTTTATTAAATTATATGTTTTATAAATCTGAGCTTAAATCTTTTTGTAAATTTAAGCCTTGATTTCTGCGCGTCTCTGAGCTTGGTGTCAAACTCAGCAATTTGCTTCATCTGCTGAAGCGTCATTCCGCTTCCGAATTCTTCCGCCGAAAGCGCGTCAAAAATTTCCGAAAAGTCAGTGGTACTGCGTACATAAGGCTGTGATTTTTTCTTTTTTGGGTTCTTGCCGCCGGATTGATTGGTTTCATCCGGTTCATATCCTTCGGGGTAACCGAATATATCGGCAAGCTCAATCGACGCTCTTTTAGCAAAATCATCCTTGAATTCACCGGGCTGCGGAGTAAGTCCATAGACCGAGAGCATTAAGTAAACGGAATCGGAAAGCGCGAGGGCGATTTCCCGGCGGTCCTTCTCCGATGTGTTTTTACCGAAGCTGTCGGACAATACAAGTTCTTTTCGGCTGTTTCTTTCATAATCGGCTTTTTTGGTATCTGACAAAAGCCTGCTTACAACAAATACCGCCGATAAAAGCAGAATTAATACGACGCATATGATTACCGTGTCGCGTATGGTCTGAGCTTTCCGCTCCTGCTGCTCGGCAAGCGCGTTTGATTCGGATTCTTCC
>CALXUL010000022.1 GCA_944391635.1 uncultured Clostridia bacterium
GATTTCGCTGAATGAAGATGATTGGGAAACTGTTGAGATAACTAAAAGCGGTTCAAAAGCAGTATTTTCAGACATTAAAATAGGTGATATTGTCAGCGTATTCGAATCATATGACGGAGAATCAGTAAAAGCCATAATTTCATCAAACACAGTAGAGGGAAGTGTTTCGTGTATTGATGTTTATGAAACTGAAATCGCTGTTCTTATTAACGGCGGAACATATTATTTTTATGACAGTGCGGCAGCAAATAATGTGCGTGCGGGAGATAATGTAATATTACATCTTGATTATAATAACTATATTGCAGATTTGACCGTAAGTATCGGAAGTGAAACGGTAGCGTATGTTATACGTGCAGTACTTAGCGTGGACTCAGAGACGGTTAACTTGAAACTGCTTACACGAAACGGCGTAGGAACATATGATTGCTCTTCAAAATTAAGAATAGACGGAGTTCGTGCAACCGATACGATTATAGCAAACGAATTGACTGGTGGTTTATCGGGACAGACAGTTCAAAGGCTTGTTGTTGTTAAATTTGACTCCGAACAGAAAATACGTGACATTTATACTGCGGGCAAAACAGCAGATTCGGATTTTAAATTGTATATGAGCGGAGCGGGCGGAAGGTACAGAAGCAGTCTGGGAAAGCTCGGTGCAAAGGTATTGCTGGATGATGACACACTTATATTTTCAGTACCGGCTCAATATTCTACGGACAGTGACGACTTTTCTATAAAAAATCGCTGGAATTTGTTCGATGATACTGACTATACTGCAGATATTTACAGATATAGGACAGAAGATTTGGATTTTGAAGAAATTTTAGTGATGAGAGGTATAAAGTGGTCAACACTAAGCAACTGGGATGAGTGTATACTGGTAGATAAAATTTATTATGCATTGAATGATGACGATGAAGCGGTAGAATGTTTGGAGGGCTATAAAGGAGCAACAGCAGTTACACTTAAAGCAGATGTAAGCTATTCGTTCAAAAACAACGGAATAAAGTCCGGAGATTTAATAAGAGTTACAACAAATAATAACGGCAGTGTGGATAGTGCGAGTGTTGCATATTCGTACGGTTCCTCACCACAGGTCGGAGATGACTATAATGCAAATTTCAGAGTTGCGGCAGTACATGCAAATGATAAAGTCGGCAATGTATTAAGGGTCGGATATGAAAGCGGTGCAGATTTTGATGAAATATTCAACTTAAAAGATGTAACTATACTTGTATACGACCCGGACAAAGGAAAAGAGAGAATAACAAAAGGAACTATAGCGGATGTACGCACCTATAAGACAGCAGGAGATAGCTGCTCTACCGTTGTAATTCAAACAGCCAATATGAATACAAGATTGGCAGTAGTTTATGCGAAATAAGCAGAAATTTTCCGGTAAATTGATATGATAGAGCAAAAAAGCTCTGCAAATATAAAACAAGAAAGGATTTTAGTTATGAAAAGAACAACAATTAAAAAAACTGTCGCAGTATTGCTGGCAGCGGTGATGACAACGGGAATGTTGACATCGTGCGGAGAAAAAGCCGTCACGGATGGTAAAACAACACTTACAATCGGTTTCTGGCCGACAAAGGGCGAAGACCTTGAAAGAATGAACAAGATTAAGGATGATTTTGAAGCAAAGTATCCCGATATCAAAATAAACCCGGATTCATCGACATGGACCTTGGATACCATGTATCCGAAAGCGGAGGCAGGAACCTTGCCGGATACTTTCTCAACTGCCTTTACAGAGTTCCAAAAGCTCACAGATGCCGGCTATGTTGCAGACCTTACCGATGTGGCAAAGTCAACCGGATTTTATGACAACATCAATCCAAGACTTAGAGAAATGTGTACAAAAGACGGAAAATTATACGCATTTCCTTCACAGGCGTACGCAGTGGGACTTTTGTATAATGTCAGTCTTTTGGAAGAAGCGGGATATATGAACCCGGACGGAACTCCTAAACAGCCGAAGGATTGGTATGAGCTTGCTGAAATGGCAAAGCATATCAAGGAAGTAACAGGTGTTCCGGGATTCGCGCTTGAAACATCGAACAATTGCGGCGGTTGGTTTATGACAAATATAGGCTGGTCATTCGGTGTTGATTGGATGGAACAGGATGCGGACGGAAAATGGAAAGCTACATTTGATACACAGGAGGCGGTTGATACCCTGCAGTTTATCAAGGATTTGAAGTGGAAATATGATTGCGTTCCGGCAAGCAACATGATTGACCAAGAGGAGGCAATAAAATTATATGCTACAGGCAAAGCTGCTATGATATTGGACGGACCGGTTGAATACAGAGTTGCTAAGTATGAAATGAATTTGGATGACTTCGGAATGATGGCTATTCCGGCAGGACCTAAAGCTCATGTATCACTCGCCGGAGGAGCATATGAATATGCGTATAAAAATACCACCCCTGAACAAATTGACGCTATCTTTAAGTGGTTTAATTTCATGGGCTGGGGATATGAAATGGATGATGATTCAAAAGAAATAATGGAAAATGAGTATAAGACCAATGCCGAGGCAGGCGTAGCAATCGGAGTTCATGCTTTGTCACCGTGGAGCGATGATTCCGAACAGGTTAAGTTTAAGAATGAAATGATTGAGAAATATCGTAATGTAGACGCAAATCATGTAAAGCTGTACGAAGAAAGCTTAAGGAGCGAGGAAATTGAGCTGAAATCAGAAGAGCCTGTATGCACACAGGATTTATATGGATTGCTTGATAATCTCATTCAAGAAGTTTATTCAAATGAAAATGCTGATTGTGCCGCTTTAATTAAGCAGGCAAATGCAGACTTCCAGAAGAACTTTTTGGATAAATTGGATTGACAGACAGTCGGCGGAAGTGCAATTTAGCACTTCCGCTGATTAAAGGGAGATAAGTTAATGAAAACGAATAATTTGCATAAAACTGTGGGAAAGCAGAAAATCAAAACGAATATTAGGGCATGGTTGTTGATACTTCCGCTGCTGCTGTTGATGTATCTTTTTGTGTGGCGCCCGACAGTCATGGGCGCATTTTGGTCATTATTTAAAATGAAAGGATACACACCTACAGAATTTGTCGGACTTAAAAACTATATTGATGTAATAACCGATACAGAGTTCATTCCGATTCTTTTAAATACATTAAAGTATGTCGGATGGTCACTTGTTATAGGCTTTATACCGCCTGTCATTGTTGCTGTAATGATAAATGAAGTTATGCATTTTAAATCGGGGTTCAGAGTGCTTATGTATCTTCCGTGCGTAATACCGGGAATTGCTGCAAATCTTATGTGGTATTTCATGTATTATCCGGACGCAAGCGGTTTGCTGAACCAAATTCTTGCAATATTCGGTATGGAACCGTACATATGGTTAAATGATGCGAGATTCGTTATCTTATATATTATGATAGCAAGCACATGGGCAGGGTTTGGAGGAACAATGATATTGTATTATGCAGCTCTGCAATCGGTTTCGCCGGATATATATGAAGCTGCAACATTAGACGGAGCGGGAATGTTCAGGCGGTTATGGCATGTTACAATTCCGCAAATAAGCGGCACACTCTTATTGTGCTTTGTAAATCAAATTATAGGTGTATTCCAGATACTCGATCAGCCTATGGTAATGACTCAGGGAGGACCGAACAATGCATCGGCATCGATAGGATATCAGCTATACAGATACGGTTTTGTGAACGGAAGAGCCGATCACGCAATGGCACTCGGAGTTATTATATTCTTGATACTTCTTGTGGCGACTATCTTCTATTTCAAGCTGAATAAAAAAGTGGAAGAAAATTTATAACGGAGGGGAAACGAATGAAAACATTAAAAAGATTTTCTGAGAAACCGGCAGGTGTTATAAATCCCTCCGATTTAAAAACATTTAAAGGTCAGTTTGTCTATTGGCTGTTTATGGCTATACTCATAGTTTTGAGTATTGTTTGTTTGGTTCCTGCAATATGGACGCTTTGTACAGGATTTAAAACATCGCAGGAAATATATCAATCGGCGAGCTTTTTTCCCAAGAGTTTATCGTGGGAAACCATAAAGCAAAATATTGCCGACGCATGGTTTTATATGGACGGTACAAGAACATCTATCAATACATTGATTATTTCGGTTGCGGGTACCATTGTGTGCGTTTTGGTTGACGGATTCGGCGGATATGTACTTTCGAGATTAAAACCAAAGGGTACAAAGCTCGTCTTTATACTCATTGTGTGGACAATGATGATACCGGGTCAAATAAGAATGGTGCCGTTGTATATTTCATATATGAATTGGCCATTTGTTGTGGATACTTCATGGCAAGTGAATATCTTAAACACTTATTGGCCGATGATTTTGATGGCAGCTACGAGTGCGTTCACGGTAATACTTTTTAAAAACAGCTTTGACGCAGTCTCAATCTCTTTGGTAGAGGCGGCAAAATTGGACGGCGCAGGCGATATGCAGATATTCTTTAAAATTATGATACCTCTGAGTATGCCGATAGTAATATTCACTTCAATAGGAACAATGCGCGGACCGTGGAGCGATTTCTTTAATCCGTTCCTCATTTTGCAGGATGCAACCAAATGGACAATGCCGGTATCTATTTTCAGTATGCAAACCGATCCTAAAGTGAAAATGAACATATATATGCTGGCGTTAATTATATCCAGCGTACCGGGTCTGTTGATTTTTGCACTCTTCCAAAAGTATATAATGGGCGGTATAAATGTAGGCGGTGTTAAAGGATAAAGCAGATTTATCAATAAAAAAGAAAGGATGAAAGCTATGAAAATTAAATCAAAGATAGCTTCGTTATTGATGGCGGTTTCCGTTGCAATCGGAAGCGTGCCGACAGTTCCGTCGGTATATGCCGCTGAAACGGCTCCGACAAATATTGCGGACTATGCGCTTGAGAACAATATGCTCAGATACGATTCTTCATTATCGGACTCAAGCGATCCGTATCATTTGCAGGGTTTATGTGTAGATGATGAACTAAAGTATATGTATTTAAGTGCAGACCAAATCGTAAAGGTTGATATGGAAACAGGCAAAGTTGTCGGAAGCTTGACGGGCTTTTCGACAGTGAGCGGTATAGCTGCGATGAACGGTATGCATCTGGGAAGCCTTGAATATCATGACGGATGGATTTACACCGCCGTAATAGCGGGAAATCCGTACGGTAAATTGATGATTATTGCAATAGAAGCATCCGCAATTGATAGAGTGGGAATGCAGGTAAATGACATAGAGGGCAGTGTAAGAGCTGTTCTTATGAAAGACCATATGGATGATTATTGCGATCCGGTTGATGAAACAATTTTTACGGGTTGGAAAGGTCCGGGTTATTTTACCATGAGCGATCGAGAAGGACACCGATTCGGCTGCGGCGGTGCTGACGGTATCACAATAGGTACATATCCGGGAGATAAATCCGGCAAACAATATGTAATTGCCAGCTATGGAATATATGCAAATGATGCAAATAGCATTCGTCAGGATAACGAATACACAATATTAAAATTTTATGCACTGGATGATATTTGGAACAGCGATAAAACACCTACTTCGCATAACATCGTATTTCACAAAGATGATAACACGGTTGCAGATTATGGTGTGAATGAGGCATTGACCGCAGAAAAAACTTTATTCCTTTATACGGGCAATATTGATTGGGGACCGCAGAATATAGCGTATGAACCCGACACGGGAGACATAGTTCTCTATTGTTACGGACCTACTGATTTTGCAGATGACTTTGACAATGTACCGCGTATAATGTTTGTGGTAGACGGAAGTAAAGCACCGGAAGAAAAAGTTTTAGAGCTTGGTCAGAATAATACTCTGGCAAATGAAGCTGACAAAGCGACGGTGAAGAAAATTGCCGATGCATATTCTACAGATACAAATGGCAACGGAATTATTGATGATACGGAACGTCTGAGAGGTCCTGTCGGAACACTTAAATGCATATGCGGAGATCCGGACAAGCATACTGCTGAAGTAGTCGGTGACGCAACGTGGGTAGACACCGGAGTAAAGAAGTCGGAATATCCTATTTGCGGTACGCTGATATTTAACAATTGGGATGCACGTGCAGATGAAGGAATAGCCTATATCGGAAAAGGAAGTGACGGAGCTGATTACTTCTATACAAGAGGCGGAATAACGCAAACAGAAGTAAACCTCTGGAAACGTACAATAGATAGTAATACCGGTGAATATAAGTATGAATATGCCGCGCCATACGGAGAGGCTAAAGAAATTCTGCACTACAGTATGGATGCGAGCGACATTGTTACCGAAAACGGAATTAAATATATGAAGAATACTCTTGACGATAAATATCACGCGATTGTTGAGGGTACGACAGCAGGTATCGGTGTTGACGGAAATGAAACCGGTGCTATGAACTTTAATGCGTATAATTATCCGGCAAGTGTAGACCAAATGAGCTTAAGCGATGAAACAATCGGATATATTGATACACGAATTCATAATTCGGAATATTCATATAGTTTTTGGGCTAAAATGGCGACAAACGATGATACCGACGGTAATTTTGTGCCTTTTATAGGATTTTACAGAAATGACGGGACTTATGCCGGAGTTTTTGAGCAACGCTGGCGTGGAGAAGTAAAATATGTTGTAAACGGTATAGGCAGTGCAGCTGCGGGGGATCCGGGCGATGACGGAGTATCAATAGGAAAAAGAGATAACGGATGGCATTTTTACACTGTGACGGAAAAAGCAGGTGTAGGAACAGTTTATTGCGATGGTACTCAAAAGGGTTCATACAATGTTTCCGGTGACCATCTGTATCAGAAACATATTTCCGAATTTATTATCGGCGGAGCTATGTCAAAAATTTGGTATGACAAGAATAACCGCGGACGTCTTATCGGTTCGGTGGATGACCTGACAATTTACTCCGGCGCATTGACAGCGGATCAGGTTAAGCAGGCATATAACAAAACTGTAAAGACAGATAATTCCACAGTGACATCAGCCTCGTCAGATGTAAGTGCTGCATCGGCAGACAAACTTCGCGCAAATTATGATATTACGGCTGACGCAGGCAAGGATTTGACGATTGATACCGGTATCGCGGTAACGTCTGTTGAAGGATTGACAAAAGACACAGACTTTACAGTGTCGGGAAACAGTATCACATTAAAAAATAACTGGCTGTCAAACCGGCAGTGCGGAATTAACACATTGGTACTTAACGGCGGAACCAATCTTGAACTGACGATTACAGATGTAAATACACCTGTGTTGAATTATAGCTTTGGTAATGTTACAGGCAACACGGTTAAGGATTCAAGTGTTTACGGCAAAGATGCCGTTACGACAGTCGGAGAATTTACAACGGACCATACCGGAAAGTCTGACGGAGCCTTGATGTTCAACGGATATAATTACAGTAAGCCGGAATATGTTAAGCTCAGCGATGAAAGCGCGGCATGGCTGAACAGTGTAATTAAGAACGGATATACAATGAATTTCTGGGCATACGGAACAGCTGAAAACGGCAGCGTTATGTCTATGGCAGGATTGTATGCGGCAGACGGACGTCCTTTGGGTGTTGTCGAAAGCTATGAGCCGTCCGACAATAGCAGCGACAACAGTCTTGATAAAAAAATCACTGTTCATCTTGACACTGCAAAGCTCGGCGGCAATAAGACCAATGCGGCGAACAGTATCGAAGCGGTATCGCCGGAGAAGATCGGCTTGGGCGGATGGAATATGTACACCGCTTCATATGACAAAGCTACGGGTAAAATTAAACTGTATGTGGATGGTCAATTAAAAGCGGAAAACAGTGTGAATGATGATATAATCGGAAATATTTCACAATTGTTTGCAGGTCATCAGTATAAAAAATATTACAATGCATCAGGTTATTATGATTGGCTTCCGCGCGGAGGCTTTAAGGGTGCTATAGACGGAATAAGCGTTTATAACTCTGCTCTAAGCGATGACAGTATTGCCGCACTGTATAACGGCGAAGAACTTGATTACGGACTTGCCTTCTTTGAAGATGATTTTGAAGGGTATAACGGAAGCTTGGACGGAACATATACGCTGGGCGGTGTTACAAGCGGCGGAAAGATGGAGTTGGGTACGGAAGGCGACAACCATGTACTCAATGTTACAAAATATGACAATGTTGATAATGTGCAGGTAAGTGCATCGTTTGACAAAACATATACCGAAGGAACAGTATATT